>NZ_JBHYXZ010000052.1:0-50506 GCF_042752395.1 Actinosynnema sp. NPDC059335
GAAGCGGTAGCGGCGTGTTTCCAGGTCGGCCTCGTCCGGGGCGTTGACCCGGTTGGTCAGGGGTTGTGTGGTCACTGCAGGTCACCCGCCTGTTCGCCTAGGGAAGACCACCTAGGTCGTGGTTCAGATGTGGCTAGCGGAACCGACGGTAAAGGTTGGACCGCACTCCAAGGTCAAGCCCCGTTCCCGGAGCTTGACTTGAAGCCGAGTTCAACTCCGAAACTGGCCGTCGCCGTGCACCGGAGGGGGACCCATGACCACCATCGACCCGATGCCCTCAGTCCTCGCCGAGCTGGCGCGCACGGAGATCAAGATCCGGCTCGTCGGCCACGACGAACTGGAGATCTCCGCTCCGCGCGGCACGATGTCGCCCGCGTTGCGGGACCGCATCCTCGCGCAGAAGCAGGCCATCGTCCGCTGGTTGTCCGGGGCCGGTCCGCGCGGCTACGTCCTCCCGCGCGTCGTGCCGGACCCGGCGGCGGCCGACGAGCCGTTCCCGTTGTCGGACCTGCAGACGTCGTTGCTCGTGGAGTTGGGGGACCACGTCCGGCCGCGCCAGTACATGGAGTTCGACCTGGTCGACCTGGACGTGGAGCGGTTCTTCGCGGCGGTGAACCGGAACCTGCTGCGCCAGCGGGACAACCTGGTGGTCGTGACGGAGGACATGCGGCTGCGCCGTGTCCCGGAGTTCACGCCGCTGTCGCCCGTGGTCCACGACTTCCGCGGCCTGCCCGCCGAGCAGGTCGAGCGCGAACTGCTGCGCATCCGCGAGAACGCGCGGCGGCGGCAACTCCCGCTGGACCGGTGGCCGTGGCTGGACGTGCGGATCAGCCTGCACGGCGAGCGCGACGCCCGCGTGCACTACACCAACAACAGCTTCTTCAGCGACGGCATGGGGACCAGTCGTTTCCTGGACAACGTGTTCGCGCTCCACCGCGACCCGGAGCACGCGGTTCCGGAGCTGGAGGTCGGTTTCCGCGATTGCGTGCTGACCCTGGCCGCCGTCGAGTCCTCGCCGCTCGGCCGGGAGTCGGAGCAGTACTGGCGTGACCGCATCCCGGACTGGCCGGACGCGCCGGCGGTGCCGCTGACGGCCGACCGGGACCGGTCCGAACTCACCCGGCGGGAGTGGTCGCTGTCCGCCGACGTGTGGTCCGCGCTCAAGCGACGGGCCCGCGCCCACGGGCTGACCGCCGGCAACGTCGTGTACGCCGCGTTCGCCGAAGTGGTGGCCACGTGGAGCGGGTCGAGGCACTTCCTGCTCGACAACGTGGTGACCCACCGGCTGCCGCTGCACCCGCAGATCGGCGAGGTGATGGGCAACTTCGCCTCGCTGTACCCGCTGGAGGTCGACTGGCGGGCGGTCGAGCCGTTCGCGGTGCGCGCGCGGAAGTTGCGGGCGCAGGTGCTCCAGGACATGCAGAACGTGCACTGGAGCGGGGCGAAGGTGCTCCAGGCCCTCAACCGGCACCGCCGCACGCCCGGCCGGGTCGCGTGCCCGTTCGTGATCGGCGGCGGTGTGGTCGCGGGCAAGGTCGCGCGGCCCGCGTACTCGGCCCTGGAGACGCCCCAGGTGCTGCTGGACTGCCGGTTCCGGGAGCAGGGTGACGGTTCGGCTTGGATCACGTGGGACGTCGCCGAGCCGGTGTTCCCCGACGGGGCCGTCGACGCCGTGCACGCGGCGTTCCGGCGGTTGGTCTCCACCCTGGCCGACAGCGACGAAGCCTGGCGGCGCACGGGCTTCGACCTCGCGGTCCCGACCGCCAGCACGTCCCCGACCGGGCACGGTGCCGCCTCGCCGGTGAGCCCGCGTGGGCCGGTGCGGGTGGCGTTGCCGGAGCAGGTGCCGTCCGTCCGCGCCGCGGCCGCGCGGTGCGAGGAGGCGTGGTCGCCGCTCGTGCCGCTGCGCGAGGTCGCCGGCGCGCCCGCGGTGTTCCTGGTCCACCCGGCGGGCGGCGACGTGCTCGCCTACCGCGGGCTGGCGGCGCTGGTGGACCTGACCTGGTACGCCCTCCGGCCGCCGGCGCGGGACGTGCCCACCGAGGTGGCCGACTTCGCGGCCCGGTACGCCGAGGCGATCCGGACCGTCCGGCCCCACGGCCCGTACGTGCTCGGCGGGTGGTCGTCGGGCGCGGTGATCGCCGCCGAGGTGGCGCACCGGCTGGAGCGCGACGGCGAGGACGTGGCCCGGCTGTTCGTCTTCGACTCGCCGTCGCCGCTGCCCGCGCCGGAGGCGGACCCGGTGTCCCTGCTGCTGTGGTTCCTCGAAGACCTCGACCCGGGCTTCCGCGCCGACGACGCCACCGGGGCCGAGCGGGCGGCACTGCTCGCCACCGCCGACGAGGACCTGGTGGCGGCGGGCCTCGCCCTGGTCGAACGGCGCACCGGCCGCGCCGTCGCCGCGGACGAGGCGCACCTGCGGCACACCTACGACGTCTTCACCGCCGTGGTCCGCGCCTGCCGCCGCCACCGCCCGTCGACCATCGCCGCCGACGTGCACGTCATCCGCGCGGCCAACGGCCTGGTGACCGCGTTCGCCGACCACCCGCACGCGTCGCACTGCACCTGGGGGTGGCAGGCGCTCACCACCGGCCGCACCACGGGCACCTGGGTCGCCGGCACCCACCACACCATCCTGACCGACCGGCACGTTGCCGACGTCGCCGCCGCCGTGTGCGAACACACCTGTCCGGACCTGCTCAAAGATTGGGAACTGGGTTCATGAACCGACACGGCACGAGCACCTCCCGTTACCCTGGCACCATGGGGACAGCGCCAACGGATCCCGGTGGCATGACGGTCGCCGGCCTGGCGCGCCGTGCCGGTGTGACCAGCGACAGCATCCGCTACTACGAGCGTGTCGGCCTGCTGCCGAAGCCACCGCGCACCGAGTCCGGGTACCGGCGGTACGGCGAGGACGCCGTGGACCGGCTGCGGTTCATCCAGGGCGCGCAGCGGCTCGGCCTGCGCCTGCGGGAGATCTCCGACCTGCTGGAGATCCGCGACACGGGCCAGTGCCCGTGCGGCGACGCGGCGGTCCTGCTGCGCGACCGGATGGCGGAGCTGAACCAGGAGATGCAGCGCCTGGAAGCGTTGCGCGCGGAGCTGTCGGCGATGGTCGACCAACTCCCCAGCAACGACTGCCCCGACCCCGCGCCCGGCGTGTGGCGGCCGGTCGTCATCACCGGCGGCTGAGCACGAGGCCCGGCCCCCCTCATCACGAAGGTATCCGCCCGTGCGCGGCGGGAGGACGCGCGGCACGGCGGTAATTCGAAGGCGTGCCCAGGGGACGTGTCCCGAGTCGTGGGAGGAATCCGCGACCGATTCCGGCGGCGGCGTGCGGCGGGTGGTCAAGAGTGGTCTGCGCAACGCTTCGGGGTGCGGTTGACCGTATCGGCCGCGCAGGTCGCCGGAAAGCGGGTCGGTGCTGACCGAACTGCGTCCCACGCTGCGCCGAGTACGTGGCACATGCCCTGTTCGCGCAGTTCAGCGGCCGTGCCGAGGGGCGGGGGTTGACTTGAAGCCAGGTTCAACCCGGACACTGGGATCGGCCGTCGAACCGGGCGGCCGGAAATGCCGTGCCGAGGACGTCGTCGCGACCGGCGGACTCGGAGCAGATCGGTCCCGGACATTCACCGGTCCGTTCCGGTCACGGGGGGAAGGTTCGGAGCAGGAATCGTTCGCACTATCGGACGGGGTGCCGCGCGCTCGGCTGCGGCGTGAATTCGGTGCCCGCCGTACGAAGGGGCTTCAGCAAATGGGTGCTACCACCAAGGTTCTGAAGAAGGCGTACGACGCCACGTGGGGGAAGTACGTCTTCGCCGGGATGTACGACAAGTTCCTGGCGAAGGTGGAGGGGTACGGGCTGTCGGAGAAGCGCGCGGAGTTCCTCAAGCCCGCCTACGGCCGGACGATCGAGCTGGGGACGGGGACGGGGTTGAACCTGCCGCACTACCCGGACGCGGTGGACGAGTTGATCCTGACGGAGCCGTACCCGCACATGGTGGCGAAGTTGCAGGAGAAGACGGCGAACTACCCGCGTCGGGTGCAGTTGGTGGTGGCGGGTGCGGAGAGGTTGCCGTACCCGGACGGGTACTTCGACACGGTGGCGGCGGCGATGATCCTGTGCACGGTGCCGGATCCGCAGCCGGCGTTGCGGGAGATCGAGCGGGTGTTGAAGCCGGGTGGGCAGTATTTGTTCCTGGAGCACGTGCGGAACAAGGACCCGCGGGTGGCGCGGAAGCAGGACATCATCCAGAAGGGGTGGTACTGGTTCGGCAACGAGTGCCACTGCAACCGGCCGACGGTGCAGACGTTGCAGAACTCGTCGTTGGAGATCGCGGATCTGCAGGAGACGAAGATGCCGGGCGCGTGGGAGTTCATCGAGGCGATGGTCATCGGCCGCGCCGTGCGCCCGACCACCGCCAAGCCGCTGTCCGTGTCGACCGCGTCGACCAACGGCCACACGCACGCCGACGCCGACTGCGACTGCTGAGGCACCCTCACGTCGGCGGGTCGTCCCCTCGGGGCGGCCCGCCGACCGCGTGGGTTCGCCCCCTCGCCCACCGGCCCGTGCCCGCGCCGGTTCACCGTAGCTGCGGTTGGCGTGCGTCGCGGGAGTTCGCCGGACCGACCGCGCGGTGGGCGCACGCCGGAGCGGGCCGACGACGGTGACCGGTTCCGTGATTTCATTCCACCGCCCACCAGACCCCGTCGGAATCGGACCATGACTGTGAACCACCCCGTACCGGACGCGGAAGGCCGGCGGTCGGCGGCGGCCCTGTTCCTCCCCGAGCCCGAGCGGCACGACGGCGAGGTGGCGCGGTGGCACGTCGAGATCGACCTCGACCGCCACGCCGAGGTGCGCGGGCACCTCGTCAACGGGCAGCCGACCGTGCCGACCGCCACCCTGGTGCAGATCGCGGCCGAGGCCGCGGTGTCCTTCGCGCCCGACCTGGCCCCGCTGCGGTACACCGACCTCCGGCTGCCGCGCCTGCTCCGCGCGCCCGCCGGGCGGTGGCCACGCCGCGTCGAGGTCACCGCCGCCCGGACCGGGGACGAGGTGCGGGTCCGCATCGAGGGCCCCGCCGCCCACGGCGTGCCGGCGGTCGACCACGCGCGGACCACCGTCCACCTCGGCGTGCCCGAGTGGCCCGAGGCCGAGGCGGACCACCCGCCGGTCGACCACCGGTTCACCGGCTACCTCCTGCCCGGCGACGCGCTGGACTCGTTGCTGCGCAAGGCCGCCACGCCCGAATCGCTCGCCGGCGTCGAGGTGATCGACGTGCCGTTGCCGGCCGACGACCGCGAGCTGGCCCGGCTCCTCGGCCCCTACCTGGACCTGCGCCGGTACTCCACAGAGGACGGTGAGCGGTACACGGCCACGGCCGCCGACGGCACGGTGGTCGTCCGGCTGCGGGGCGTGCGCACCGCCAGCCCCGACCTGACCACCCTGCGCCGGCACCGCACCGGGGCCAGGACACCGGGCCGCGCGGGTCGGCGGGCGCGGGCGGTGGGACGTGAGCGCGATGGCGGGTGACCCCGTCCCCGGTCCGGCGCCCGGGGTGGACTCGCGCCGGTGGTCGGTGATCGCCGGGTCCACGGCCACGTTCGCGGTCCTGTTCGACGGCACGGCGGCGATGATGGCGTTACCGGGCCTGGGCGCGGAACTCGGCTTCGGGTTCGGGGGCCGGCAGTGGGTCGTCGTCGCCCACGCCCTGGCGGTCGCCGCGGTGGCGGCGGCCGGTGGCGCGGTGGCGGACCGGCTCGGCACCGGACGGGCGTTCCGCCTGGGCGCGGTGTTGTTCGGCGCGGGCGCGGTGGCGTCCGGCGCGGCGGGATCGCTGCTCGCGCTCATCCTGGCCCGGTGCGTGCAGGGCGTCGGCTCCGGCCTGCTCCTCGCCACGGCGGCCAGGCTCGTGGGCCGCGAGCCGGGCACGCGCACCACCTCGGCGAAGCCTGTCGATCGGGGCCCGGTGGAGCTTGTCGATCAGGAGTTCCGGGGCTCGGCGGATCCCGCCGATCGGGACTCCGCGAGCGGGGCGGGGCCTGTCGATCGGGAGTCCCGGAGCGCGGCGACGCCCGTCGATCCGGAGTTCCGGAGTGCGGCGACGCCCGTCCGCCGGGAGTGGCGGGGCGTGGTGGGCACGCTCGCCGGAGCGCTCGGGCTCGTGGGCGGCGGTGCCCTGGCCGAGGTCGACTGGCGGCTGGTCTTCCTGGCCGTCCTGCCCGTCGGCGTGCTGCTGCTGGCGATCGGTCACGTGCACCTGCGCGTCGGCGAACCGCGCACCCGGACCACGGCCGACCGGTCGCGGTCCGGCGACCGGGCCTTCCTCGGGACGGCCGCGGTGACGTGCACGTCCGCCGCGCTCGGGCTGGGCACCGTGTTCCTGGAGGCGCTGCGGCTCCAGGACGAACCGGGTCGCTCGCCGCTGGACGCCCTGGCACACCTGTCCCCGCTGGTCGCCGCCATGATCACGGCAGCCGTCCTGGCCCGCCGGCTCGGGCCGGGACCCGCGACCTCGACCCTGCTCGTCACGCTCGGCGCGGCCCTCGTGGCCGGCGCGGGCCCGCTGCTCCCGCTCGGCCTGGTCGCCCTGGGGGCCGGCCTGGGGCCGGCGGCGGCGAGGCACGTCAACCAGACCCACCACCACATCGGCGTCGCCGTGGGCGTCCTCACCCTCGGCGCGCTCGTCCACCACCGCGCGCTCGTCTGCGCGGTGGTGGGCACGGCCGTGTCGCTCGTCGCGTTCGCGTGGGTCGGGCGCGACCCGGTGACCGCCACCGACGCGTGACGCTCAGGCGTCGGCGGACCGGCCGGCGCCGGCGGCGAGCGGAGCGGGCCAGGCGGCGGGGTCGGCCGGGTCCGCCGGGGCGGTGGCGCAGACGACGTAGTGGCGCGGGGCCAGGGCGTTGAGCCGGTCCGGCAGCGCGGCCATGCACCGGGCGTGGGCCTGTTCGGGTGTCCGCACGGCGTCGGTCGCGGTCAGGTGGGCGACGAGCGCGCGCCCGTCGACGGCGGGGAAGATGCGGGCCACCGAAGGGGCGAGGGAGTCGTCGAGCAGCCGTTGTACCTCGGCCAGGTCCACCCAGCAGCCGTCGACCAGCACCCAGCCGGGCGGGCGTTCGACCGGGTCCAGGGCGATCAGCCCGCGCACCTGCCCGGCGTCGAGGTCGCCGCCGGCCGCGCCCACCAGCACGGCTTCGACGGCCAACAGCACCGACTCCATCTCCGCCCGCGACACCACGCCGATGTCCGCGCTCCACGCGTCGAGCCGCAGCCGCCCGTCGACCTGGTTCAGGCCGAACCGCACCGGCGTGCCGTTGCGGTGCACCGGGCGCCACGTCAGCCCGGTGTGCCGCAGGGCGGCGGCGATCTGCTCGGGCCGGTGCTTCACGCCCGCGTTGATCCCGGACCACGACTCGGGGACGAGGCTGTTGAACAGCGGGTCGTAGAGGAACTTCAGCCCGCGCTCGTGCTCGATCCGCTCGCTCATCGCGCCGCGGTCCGCGCCGTCGTACCCGGCGTGCCTGCTCGCCTCCAGCACCGCGGTCCAGGTGTGCTTGACCAGCGCGTCGAACCCCCGGTCGCCGACCTCGACGGTGACCAGGGTGCCCTGCGCCAGCGAGCCGACGTAGCCCGCGAGCCGGCGGTCGAAGCGGTTGCTCGACAGCAGCGGGAACACCAGCTCCCGGTAGCCGGTGCGCCGGGACAGCACCGCGCAGAGCGCGGCCAGGACGATGGCGGACCGGCTGGCCCGGGTGCGCGCCGCCACCTCCCGCACGGCCATCGCCGCCGCCGCGGACGACAGCTCGACCGCCACCGGCTCGCCCCCGGCCCGCGTCCCGGGCAGGGCGTACAGGTTGTGCGGCACGCGTTCCGACTGGTCCCGCAGGTAGGCGAGAGCCACCTCGGCGCGCCGCCGTTCGGCGGGGGTCGCCTCCAGCTCGGCCTGGTCCAGCGGCTGGTGGCGCGGCGGCCCCACCTCGCGGCGGGCCGGGTCGGCGAGCATCTCGGCGAACTCGCGCTTGACGACCTCGATCGCGCCCAGGTCGACGGCCATGTGCGAGAACGCGGCGGCGCACGCGACCACCGCGCCGTCCGCGCCGGTCGCCACCACGACCCGCGGCAGGTCGGTCACGGTGCCGCGCCGCTCCCGCAGCCAGGCGACGAGCTGACCGGCCACCGCCGGCCGGTCGCGCGGTCCCCACTCGCCCTCGCCGAGCGAGCACACGTCCAGTTCGAGCACGCCGGAGGCCGCGACGACCTGCCGCCGGTGCTCGCCGCGCGCGTAGTGCGTCCGCAGGCTCTCGTGCCTGGCCAACAGCACCGCGATCGTCGCGGCCACGTCGTCGGTGGTCACGCCGTCGGGCACCGGCAGCTCCACGCACAGCACCGCGTAGGCGTGGTCGGGCATGCCCTCCAGCCACTGCGCGGTGTTGAGCTGGCCCAGGGTGAGCGGCCCCTCGCCCGCCCGCGCGCCGCTGAACGGCACGGGGACGGGGTCGACCGGGGTGAGCAGCACGCGGCGGCGGCGTGGCCGCCCGGTGTCCACGGAGGTCGTCATCGCCGGTCAGCCGATCGACTCGCGCAGCGCGTCGACCACGTCGGCGTGCTCGCGGACCTCGCCGGCCGGCCAGGCCGCGTACGGCGAGGGGTCGCCGAAGACGTCGAGCCGACCGCCGTACGGCCGGGGCCGCCAGGCGCGGACGGCGTCCCGGTTCGCCTGCCACACGCGCCGCGCGCGGACGACGAACTCCTCCGTCTCGTCCGGCGGCACCAGGCCGCGCGCCTTCCAGCGGTCCAGCGTCCCCGCCGGGTCCGGCCCGGTGTCGGGTTCGGCGAAGCCCGGCTCGTCCACCCCGGCCGGCAGGGCGGCGTCGAGCAGCGCCACGAGCCGCACCTCGGCCCCGGCCTCGGCCAGCAGGGCGGCCAGCTCGTGGGCGACCGCCGCGCCGGTCGAAGCTCCGCCGAGGAGGTACGGCCCCTCCGGCCACGCCGACCGGATGGCCGCGAGGTAGGCGCGGGCCAGGTCGGGCACCGTGCGGACGGGCTCCTGGTCGGCGTGCAGCCCGGCGGCCTGGAGGCCGAACACGGTGAACTCCTCGCCCAGGTCCTGCGCCAGGAGCGCGTACGGGCCGACCTGCCCGTTCGTCGGGTGGACCAGGAACAGCGGCGGTCGCGTGCCGTCGCCCTGCTGGACCGGGACCAGCGGGTCGAGCAGCCGCGCGGTGAGGTCGCGCAGCCGGGTGGCCAGGCGTTCCACCGTCGGGTGCTCGGTGAGCACGTTCAGCGGGAGCTGGACGCCGAACTCCTCGTGCACGGCGTTGATGACGCGGGCCGCGTCGAGCGAGTTGCCGCCCACCTCGAAGAAGTTCTCCCGGATGCCGACGGCGAAGCCGATGACCTCCTGCCAGCGCCGGGCCAGCCACAGCTCCACCGGCGTGCGCGGGTGCTGGTGTCCGGTGTCGAGCACGTCGTCCACGGTCGGGTTCATCGTGTGGGTGCACCGCCCTCGTGACCGGCGGCGAGCCGCCAGCGCTGGATCTTCCCGGCCGCGGACCGGGGGAGCCGGTCGACGAACGTGAAGTGCTTCGGGATCTTGTAACCGGCCAGCCGCCGGCCGCAGTGCGCGGCGAGGTCGGCCTTGCGGACCTTCGTCTCGGGTCGCAGCACCACGTGCACGCCGACCACCGACCCGAGCGTCTCGTGCGGCACGGCGAGCGCGACGGCGTCGACCACCGCGGGGTGGGCCAGGAGCGCGGCCTCGACCTCGTCGGGGTCCACCTTCTCCCCGCCGACGTTGATCGTGCCGTGGTCGCGGGGCTCCAGGTACAGGTAGCCGTCGCGGTCGACCCGGCCGCGGTCGCCCACGGTGGCGAACCCGTCCGGGGTCGTGCGGACCACCCGGTCGTCGAGGTAGTCCGAGCGGCCGACGCGCTGCGGCGTGCGCATGAACACGGTGCCGACCTCGCCCGGCGCGACCGGCCGGCCGTCGTCGTCCAGCACGCGGAGCTGGGTGAAGAAGCCGCGCCCGACCGTGCCCGGCCGGGCCAGCCACTCGTCGCCGCGCGCCAGCGTCACGCCGATGCCCTCGGTCGCGCCGTACAGCTCGAAGACCCGCTCCGGGCCGAGCAGGTCGATCCAGCCGCGCTTGGTGTCCAAGTCGCACCGCGCGGCCGTGTGCAGCACGCCGCGCAGGTGGGCGAAGCCCTCCGGGTCGGGCTTGGCGAGCAGCAGGATCTCGCGCATGTGCGTCGGGGTGAGTTGCAGCCACTCGACGCGGTGCTCCCGCACCAGGTCCACCGTCCACTGCGGCGAGAAGAACGGTTGCAGCACGACGGTGTTCGCGTCGAGCAGCGCGTCCACCAGCACGGTGAACGGCGCGGCGTGGTGCAGCGGCCCGACGATGAGCTGGCGCTGTCCGGTCCGCCAGCCCGTCTGCCGGATCACCAGGGACGGCGTCCGGCCCGGGTCGTGGCGCAGCGGTCCGGGTTTCGCGGAGATCTTCGGGATGCCGGTGCTCGCGCCGGTGGCCAGCAGGTAGGCGACCGGGCGGGCGGGCGCGCCGGCGGACGCCGGGCGGTCCCGGTGGTCGCCGCCGGGCACGTGGACGTGGTCGAACCGGCGGCCGAGCAGGTCGAGCAGCAGGCCGCGCTCGGCCGCCGGGGTGGCCGGGTTGACCGGGAACACGGGCACCTCGGCCGCGAGCGCCGACGCGATGCCGATCACCGCGGCGACCGTGTTGGCGGCCTCCACGACGACGCACGACCGCACGTCCGGGTCGAGCGCCGACCGCAGCGCGGCCACCCCGCCCTCGACCGCGTCGCCCAGCTCGCGCCACGACACGGTGTGCTCGGCCAGGTCCGCGTCGAACCCGACGAGCGCCGCCCGGTCGGGCGCCGTGCGGGCGAGGTCGGCGATCCGCTCGCGCACCGGGAGGGTGGCGGTCACCGCAGGATCTCGGCCAACCGCCGGACGCTGGACGCGCTCATGAACTCGTACACGTCCAACGGCCGGTCGAACTCCGCCTCGATGGCGGCGATGATGCCCAGCGCGGACAGCGAGTCGCCGCCCAGCTCCAGGAAGTCGTCGGTCGCGCCGACCGGCCGGACGTCCATCTGCGCCGACCAGATCTCCGCCACCCGGCGCTCCACGTCGTCGCGCGGGTCCTCGAAGAGGGCGCACCGCCCGTCGGCGACGGCCCGCGCCACCTCGTCGGCGTCCACTTCGCCGTCCGCGAGCGGGATCCGGTCCACCACCAGCACGCCGTGCAGCCCGCAGTCGTCGCCGAGCCGCTGCCGCACGTGGTTGCGCAGGACCGGCCCGCTCAGGTACTCGTCCAGCTCCACGGCCGCGACGGCGACCTCGCGCCCGTCGTGGCGCACGACCGCGACCGCGGCCCTGCCGACACCGGGATGTGCCGACAGCACGTCGGCGATCTCGGCCACGCTCACCATGTGCGCTCTCCCATCAACAGTCCGGCGACGAGGTCGTGCACCTCGGCCGCGCGCAGCAGGTCGGAGTGCTCGACGTCCACGTCCCGGCGCTCGACGCCGTCCACCGGCGGTTCGTGCTCCCTGGACGACACGAACACCGGCTCGCCGAAGCGCGTGTGGAACCTGCCCTGCGCGGCCAGCAGCAGATAGTCCAGGTACGCGGTGAACCCGCCGGTGAGCTGCCGGCGGAAGAAGTCGTTG
Organism: Actinosynnema sp. NPDC059335; assembly: GCF_042752395.1. Classification (NCBI taxonomy): domain Bacteria; kingdom Bacillati; phylum Actinomycetota; class Actinomycetes; order Pseudonocardiales; family Pseudonocardiaceae; genus Actinosynnema; species Actinosynnema sp. NPDC059335. The sequence continues at coordinate 11,701 of NZ_JBHYXZ010000052.1, forward strand.
AGCGACAGCCGGGCCGCGACCTCGCCCATCAACGCGTCGTACCGCTCCACCAGGGCGGCCGCGATGCGGGGCGGGTCGTCCGGGTGCGCCTCGACCAGGCCGTCGGCCAGCGCCCGCGCGTCGTCCAGCTCGGCCTCGGTCAGGTGGTCCGCCGACGTCTCGAGCGTCGAGGTGAACTGGTGCGACAGCGAGCCGGCGGTCGTCGCCACGGCGTCGAAGAGCAGGACCGGGGGCGGTGGTCCGGACTCGGCGACCGCGTCCGCGACGCAGGTCGCCAGCGCGGCGCCGGCGCAGAACCCCAGGACCGCGCGGACCGGCCTGCCGGTCGCCGACACCTCCGCGACCCAGCGTTCGGCACGCTCGTCCACCGCGCCCGTGCCGGGGTCGGCGAGGTGCAGGAAGGAGGCGTCCGCCGTCACCCCGGCCGCCAGGTCGGGGAACCCCGCGACGGCCCGCCCGCCCGGGAAGTCCAGGCACAGCACCAGGTCCTGGCCCCGGTCCGACAACTCGCGCCAGTGCGTCAGCCCCACCGTCCGACCTCCTGCCCGTCCACGGCCGCCGCCAGCGCCCGGTAGTCGACCTTGCCGCCGGCGGTGCGGGGCAGGTGGTCGACGGGCCGCAGCACGACGTGCCGGCTCGGCACCCCCAGCGCCTCGGCCACCTGCCGCCGCTGAGCCTCGTGCACGGTCTCGTCGCCCGCGCCGAACAGGTACACCACGTCGTCCTCGCCGGACACCACGGCGGTGGGATGACCCGATCGCTCGACCAGTCGCTCCAGGTCGTCCAGGCTCGTGCGGACGCCGAGCACCTTGACGATGCGCTTGGTGCGGCCGGTCAGGTACAGGTAGCCGTCGCGCAGGTAACCCAGGTCGCCGGTGTCCAAGAGGTCCACCTCCGCGCCGCGGCGCAGGTCGTCGCGGCCGGTCGCGTACCCGAGCATGACGCCGGGGCCGCGGTAGCGGACCGCGCCCTCGCCGGGCACGGCCCGGTCGTGCGTCTCGGCCTCCTCGACGGTGATCGTGCCGCCGGGCACCGCGACCCCCACCGAGCCGAGGCGGTCGGGCAGGTCGGCCGGGTCCAGGCACGCGATGCGCGAGGTGGCCTCGGTCTGGCCGTACATCGGGAAGAACCGGCCGCCGCGCCGCCGCATCACCTCGGCCATGCGCAGCGTCAGCTCGTCGCCGAGACGCGCGCCGGACTGCGTCATGGTGCGGATCTCCGTGCGCTCCAACAGTTTCAGGTGCGAAGGGCCGAACGCGGCATAGGTCGTCGGCACGGCGGCGAACGACGTCGCGCCCGCCCGGGTCAGGTGGTCCCACGTCGCGAGCGACAGCGGCGACCGGTCGTTGAGCACGACGCTCGCCCCGGCCCACAGGTGGCTGTTCAGGACGGACAGCCCGTAGGCGTGCGTGATCGGCAACGTGGTCGGCGCGCGCTCCGCGGCCGTGATGCCCAGCGCGCGCACGATGGCGTCGGCGTTGCCGGCCAAGCCCTCGTAGGACAGTCGCACCGCCTTCGGGCTCCCCGTCGTGCCCGAAGTGGTCAGCAGCAGGGCCGTGCCCGCGAAGATGTCGCCGGCCGGACCGCCCGCCCGGCGGCGGAACAGCGTCGCCCCGCCGGGCAACGGCTCGTCCGGCCCGTAACCGGTCCCCTTCGGAATTCCGCCGTCGCCCGGCGCGGGCACGACGAACTCCGGTCGGTACGCGGCCAGGATTTCCTCCGACGCGGGCAGGAAGGCGACCGTGTGGCCCAGTCGCAGTGCGGCCAGGTAGGCCACCAGCGTGGGCAGGTCGCGGTCGCCCGCGCACAGCACCAACGCCTTGCCGTCGTGGCGCAGCGCGCGTTCGGCCCCCGCGACGAGGTCGGCCAAGTCGCCGTAGGACAGCGTCCGACCGCCGACGAGGTGCACGGCCGGCGAACCCGGCGGCACCCCTTCGCGCGTCACGAGATCGAGCATCGCCGGCGGCATGGGGCACATTCTGCGGTCTCATCCGAACGCGGTCCATAGCCCGTATGCGGTGCCGCCGTTGCGCTTGACGGGCTCCACCCCGGTGGTGCAGATTTCCGTTGACCTCCCGGGGAAGGGAAGCGCCGCGATGAATTCTGAGATCCGCCAGTTCCTTTTCGAATCGCTGACGGTCATGAAGTACAGCACCGCCGACATGGACGACGACACGGTGCTGGGCCCGGCCGGCGCCGACCTGGAGTCGCTCGCGCTGGCCGAGCTGTCCCTGAGGGTCGAGGACCACTTCGGCGTCCGGTTCAACGAGGACGAGGCGGAGATGTTCGCGGCCATGACGGTCGGCGAGTTCTGCGCCGAGGTCGCGCGTCGCGTGCAGACCGCCTCGGCGACATGAGCCCGGACGTCGCCGTGACGGGGATCGGGCTGGTCAGTCCGGTCGGCACGGTGGTGGACGAGGTGTTCGAGGCGGTCTGCTCCGGCAGGTCCGCCGTCGTGCGACCCCCGGAGGGGCACGCGCTGCACGGCGTCGTGGACGCGGCCGCCATCGGCCCGGACATCGACCCGGAGAGCGTCATCCCCCCGAAGGAGGCGCGCGTGGTCGACCGGTCGATCGTGATGGCCGTGCGGGCCGCCGAGGACGCGCTGGCCGACGCCGGGATCGAGGTCGGGCGGGACGTCGACCCGTACCGGGCCGCGGTCGTGCTGTCCGGCGTCGGCGGCCTGGGAACCCTTGCCGCGCAAGCGGTCGAGCGGTCGCACCGGGGCCGGTTGGGCGTCAGCCCGTTCCTGCTGCCCGGCGTGCTGCCGAACATGGCGGCGGCCCGGGTCGCCATCAAGTTCGGCGTGCGCGGCTACACCTCCTCCTCCGGCACGGCGTGCGCGGCCGGCGGGCAGTCCATCGGGGAGGCCGTGCGCATCCTCCGGTCCGGCGAGGCCGACGTGGTGGTGTGCGGGTGCACCGAGGCCCCCCTCTTCCCGACCTTCGCCGACGCCTTCGGCAACGCGCTCGCCCTGGCCCGCGGCTGGCCCGACCCGACCGCCGCGAGCCGGCCGTTCGACCGCCGCCGCAACGGTTTCGTGCTCGGCGAGGGCGCGGGCGTGCTCGTCCTCGAACGGGCCGACTTCGCCCGCGCGCGGGGCGCCGCCGCCCACGCCCGGGTGCTCGGCTGGGGCGCGACCAGCGACGCCCACCACCCGACCACGCCCCGGCCGGACGGCTCCAGCGCGGCCGAGAGCATGCGGATCGCACTTCGGGATGCCGGACTGTCCACAGGCGACATCGACTACCTCAACGCGCACGGCACCGGCACCAAGGCGGGCGACGCGGCCGAGACGGCGGCGATCCGGGCGGTGTACGGCGACGCCATGCCGCCGGTCAGCTCGACCAAGGGCGTCACCGGGCACATGCTCGGTGCCTCGGGCGTGGTCGAGGCCGCGATCGGCATCACCGCCCTGCGCAAGGGACTCCTCCCGCCGACCCACAACCTGGACGACCCGGACCCCGCCTGCGACCTCAACCACGTCCGCGGCGAGCCGTCGCCGGCCGAGGTGCGCGCGGTGATGTCCAACTCCTTCGGGTTCGGCGGCCACAACGTGAGCGTGATCTTCGGGAGCGCCGATGGCTGACGGTTTCGTCCTCGACCGGATCACCGTGCCGTTCGCCGGACCCGGCGCGGGCACCGCGCCGCTGACGTGGGGGCAGAAGGCGCTCCTGCGGGACATGCGGACCAGCGACTGGACCTACAACATCAGCGGGGCGCACCACCTCCCCGAAGGTCTCACCGTCGCCGACGTCGCCGACCTGCTCGCCGCGCTCATGGGCAAGCACCCCGCGCTGCGCACCCGGATCGGCGTCGACGACGACGGCAACCCGTGCCAGGTGGTGTCCGGGTCGGGCGAGATCGACCTGGAGGTGGTGACGTTCGCCGACGAGGCGGACCGCGAGGCCGCCTACCGGTACGGCAACAAGCGGTGGCTCGACTGGATGGCCACCCCGCTGGACCGGCACACGCCGTGGCCCATCCGGATGGGCGTGATGCAGCACCGGGGCGCGGCGGTGTACCTGGTGCTCACCATCGGGCACATGGTCGCCGACGGCGTGGGCGCGCTGCTGCTCATGACCGACCTCGGGCTGGGCGAGCTGGCCGGCACCCCGGTCGACCCGGACGCGGTGAAGCTCGCCGACCTGGCCCGCCGCGAGCAGACGCCGCAGGTGCGGCGGATCAGCGACCGCGCCATGCGGTACTGGGAGGGGCAGCTGCGGCCCCTCGCGCCGATGACCTTCGACGTGCCCGACACCCCGGACTACGAACCCGGCGGCCGGTGCCGCAACGTGCGGTTCCACTCGCCCGCCGCCTACCTGGCCGTGCTCGCCATCGCCCAGCGCACCCGCACGGACACCTCGCGCGTGCTGCTCGTGCTGATCGCGATCGCGCTCGGCCGCACCACCGGCGTCAACCCCCTCACCACGCACCTCGTCGCGAGCAACCGCTACCGGCCGGGCCTGTCCGACGTGATCGGCTCGGTGGTCCAGAACGCCGTGCTCACCCTCGACCTCGACGGGACCGTGGACGACGTGGTGGCCCGTGCCCGCCAGACGACGACGCTCGCGTGGATGCACGCCTACTACGACCCCGACCAGCTGGACGAGCTGGCCGCGCGGCTGGACGCCGAACGCGGCCACCCGGCCCGCATCACGTGCCGCATCAGCGACCGGCGGTTCAGCACCAAGACCGACGCCGAGGAGATGGTGCGCACCGCGACCGTGACGCCCGAGGCGATCCGGGAGAAGCTGCCGGAGACGTTCCTCAGGTGGCACAAGTTCGTGTACCGGTGGACCGACCAGGTGTTCATCAACGTGGAGGACCGGCCGGACACCGTCTACCTCCAGATGGTGTTCGACATCGACGCCTTCCCCAAGGAGCAGGTGGAGGCGCTGCTGCGGGCGGTGGAGGAGGTCGCCGTCGAGGCCGCCTTCGACCCGGCCGCGCCGACCCGCGTCGCCTCGGCCCGTGCGGTGCCGGTCGAGTCCTGACCGCCCTGTCACGCCGTTCCCGCCCGGCGATCGGGATCGTCGCCGGGACAGGGCCTTCGCACCGGTGTCGTGCCGTCCTGTTCGGACAGTCCTGGTGGGACCGTCGTCACCGGGAGACCGCGGCGAGGCAGAGGTAGCGCAGAGCGGGGTCGTAGTCCGCGATCACGACCGGGTCCGCCGAGTCGGCGAACGCGCCGGCCAGGTGCCACCACACGCCCGTGGTCGGCTGCCCGGCCGGCACCCGCTCGTGCCCCGGGTCGTGCCCCGGCCACGCGTCGGCGAGCGCGTCGCCCAGCACGACCCGCGCGCCGTGCCCGGCCGACAGCTCGGCCACCCCGCGCGACGCCAGCTCCGGCACGGCCGCCGGGTGGACGTCGGGGTACTGCCGCACGTCGGTCACCCGCGCGCCCGCGTCGTCGCCGTACAGCAGGGCGACGGCGCGGTGCTCCGCCGGCGGCGTCACCGCCGAGCGGTAGGGGAGTGACGCCTGCTCCGCCACGATCAGCAGCGCGCGCCGCGCACCGTGGTCGCGGATGATCCGCAGCGCGGTGAACGGGGCCGCGCTGCCCTGGTCGCACACGGCGAACGAGCGCGGCGTGCCGGGGCAGAGGTGGCTGAGGTAGGTCGCGGTGGCCCGCCCCGGCCACATGTCGTGGATGGCGTACGCCAGCACGAGCAGGTCCACCGGCTCCCCGTCGGGCACCACGTCCGGCAGCAACGCCCCGGCCATCTCGCCGTAGGAGTGGCCGGCGAGGTCGGGCTCCGACCCGTCCCCGAGGGAACGGGCCAGGTCCGTGAAGTAGGTGGTCACGACCTCGCGGTGACCGTCGTCGGCGAGGAACGCGGCGGTGCCGGCGAAGCTCCTGCGCTCGGCCCGGATCAGGCGCATCCGGCTCTCACCAGGGCCGGCTGTGGCCGACGATGAAGGTCGCCAGCTCGCCGACGGTCAGCAGCTCGTCCGGCCGCATCTTCTCGACGTCGATCTGGATGCCGACCTGCTCCTCCACCTCCAGCAGCAGTTCCAGGCCGAGCGAGGAGCTGACGCCCAGCTCGTCGGCCAGGTGCATGTCCTCGGTGATCGGCCCCTCGTGCTCCACCAGCCGCCGGAGCACGGTCGTCATGGCCTCGACCACGCGGTGCCGTAATTCGACGTCGAGCTGTGCGTCGGGTGCGGTCATGTCGGCCTCCCAGCCGTGCCAAAGGGGGATCGGGTCAGTGCCGGAACACCATCGCGGAGAACGTGGCGCCGGCGCCGGCGCCCACGGTCGCGACGAGGTAGTGGTCGCCCTCGCGCAGCAGTTCGCGCTCCCGGGCCGTCCGGTAGTTCGCGAACGCGTCGGAGCAGAACAGGTGCCCGTGTTCGGGCACGTTGGACAGCAGCACCCGGTCGACCGGGAAGTCGATCAGGTGGCACAGGCGTTGCCAGGTCACCACGTTCACGTTGTGGGGCAGCACCAGGCGGATGTCGTCCAGGGCCAGCCCGGCGTCGGCCACCGCCCGGCGCATCACGTCCGCCAGCGACGCGCGGTACTCGCGCTGGAACCGCTCCGCCAGGTCGCCGAACTCGCCGTCGAACTCCCCGCGCTGCGCGGACGCGTAGGCGAGCAGCCGGTCCCGGTCGCCGTTCGCGCTCACCAGGCACGCGGACGCGCCCTCGCCGAAGATCGACGTGCCCGGCAGCAGCCGCGCGTCCCGGGTGAACGCCTTCTCCCCGGTCAGCACGAGCGCCAACGCGTCACCGGCCGGGTCGCCCGTGAGCAGCCGGCCGGCCAGCTCCACCGCCAGCAGCCCGCTCGCGCAGCTCTGGTGCGTGACGGTGAAGGTCAGGGCGTGCGCCAGGCCCAGCTCGCGGCACAGGTCGTGCAGGGGGTTGTCCGGGTACGGCACGACGACCGGCATCGCCCGGCCGTGAATCACGTACCGGACCCGGTGTTCGTTGCCCCGCAACGCGGTCAGCCCGTCGACCGCGGCGCGCAGCAGCCCGCCCAGCGACCGGTCCGGGTCGAACCGGATCCGGTCGAGCCCGTGGAACCGCCGGAAGAGCCGGACCTGGATGTCGGTCAGGCCGAGCGGCTCGGCCAGGTCTTCGAGGGGAACGCGGAACGCCGGTGTGTGCACCGACACCGCGTCGAGAGCGGTCACACTTCGGGATCCCACCACGTCGTTCCGGTGAACGTCAATGTGTGCCACCATGTTGCGGTGTCGCGGTTCCTGCTCGTAGTGCTGCCGCTGCAAGGCCACCTCTACCCCATGCTCGCGATCGGGCAGCAGCTCGCCCGCGCGGGTCACGAAGTCGTCTGGTGCGGACCGGAGAACGTGCTGCGCCCGATGGTCGGTCCCGATGCGACGGTGCACCCCACGGGGGCGCGCGCCTACCGCCGCTACGACGAGACCGGCATGGCCGGGGTGCGGGCGATGTGGGACGGGTACCTGATCCCGTTCACGCGCTTCACCCTCGGCCCGGTCGACGAGGCGGTGGCCGCCCACCGGCCCGACGTCGTGGTCACCGAGCAGTACGCGCTGGCCGGCGGCCTGGTGGCGCACCGGCGCGGCCTGCCGTGGGCGACGCTGGCGACCGGGACGCTGGAGCTGACGCCGCCCGACGAGCTGGTGGGCTTCGACGCGTACCTGGCCGAGAAGATGGCGCAGGCCGTGGCGATGGCCGGGCTCCCGGAGGACGCGCCGATCGACCCCAGGTTCTCGCCGCACCTCGTGATCGCGCTCATGACCCGGGGCCTGGTGGGCGACGCCGCGCTGCCGGACCGGTGCGTGCTGACCGGCGCGGCGCTCGGACCGCGGCCGAACGCGCCCGACTTCCCCTGGCACCGCTGGGATCCCGACCGGCGGCACGTGCTGGTCACGGTCGGGACGCTGGTCGGGCACATGATCGGCGACTTCTACGAGCGCGCCGCCAAGGTCCTCGCGCCGATGGCGGACGAGGTGCAGGCCGTGTTCGTCACCTCCGGCGTGGCCGCGGACTCGTTCCCCGGCAACGCGATCGCCGCCGAGCTGGTGCCCATGCTGGACCTGATGCCGAAGCTCGACGCGGTGGTGTGCCACGCCGGCGGCGCGGTCAACGAAGCACTCACCTTCGGGGTGCCGATGGTGGTCGCGCCCGTCCGGGCCGAGCAGGTCGCGCTGGCGCGGCAGGTCGCCCGGTCCGGCGCGGGCATCGAGGTGCCCATCCTGGACGTCACCGTGTCCGAGCTGGACACCGCGCTGCGGGCGGTCCTGGACGAACCGGCCTACCGGGACAACGCGAGGCGGATCGGCGCGGAGTTCGCCGCCGCCGGGGGAGCGGCCGCGGCCGCCGCCCACTTGGTGGAACTGGCGGCCGGCTCGTGACCGGCGGGCGGAGGGGGATCGCGGTGTGGACGAAGCTCCCGATGTGGACGGAACCGGCGGTGGGCGCATGACCGGCAACGCGCTGCGGGCGCTGCCCACGGCCGCGGAGTTCGCCTGGGCCCGGCAGCGGCGCGCCGACATCCGCGCCGCGGGCGGTGTGCTGGACCTCGTGCTGCCGCTGCGCGCGGGCGGCGACCTGCCCGCCCTGTTCTGCACGCCGCCGCTGGTCGGCGCGAGCTGGTGCTACCTGGCGCTGCTGCCGCACCTCCCCGCCGGCCACCCCGTGTACGGCCTCCAGTCGCGGGGACTGCGCAGACCCGAACCGCTGCCGGTCGACATGGCCGAGTTGGCGCGGGACTTCGCCGACCAGATCCGGCTCACCCAGCCGCACGGCCCGTACCACCTGTTCGGGTGGTCCCTCGGCGGGAACACGGCGCACGCCGTCGCCGAGGAGCTGGAGCGGCGCGGGCACGAGGTCGGGTTGCTGGTGATCGGCGACGCGATGCCCGACCTGGCGCACGGCGTCAGCGTGGCCGACGACAACCTCTGGCTGCTGTGCGACTTCGTCCTGCGCGAGTTCGGCTACCAGCCGGTGGTCGAACCGGACGACCCGGACCCCGTGACGCGGATGGTCGAGGTGGTCCGGGGCCGACCCGGCCTGGGGCTGCACGAGTGGCCCGACCGGCAGCTCCGCGCCCTGCCGAGGGTGATCCGGAACAACATCGCGATCGCGCAGCGGCACGAGCCGGGCCGGGTGCGCGGGCCGGTGCTGTTCCTCGCCGCCACCGACAGCGAGCGGACCACCGAAGCCAAGCTGGCGTCCTGGGAGGACCACGTGACCGGACCGGTGGACGTCGTCACGGTGGACTGCCTGCACGAGCACATGCTGCTCCCGGAGCCGGTCGCCCGGATCGGCGCGGGCGTCGCCGCCCGCCTCGCGCCGCGCTGACCCCTCCGGCGACTTCGGACACCGCCGAAGGCGTTATTGCCACAGGGGAATCGCGAACCTACGCTCGGGCCACGAGTCCGCCACCGCCGCCCCCGGTCCACCAGACCGGCGGTCGGCGACAGCCGTCGGGGTGCGCGCACCACCGTCCACCGCGCCGCTGCCGGTGCGGACCCGGCCCGGTCGCACCTCGAACTCCGCCGCACCGACGACCTCCGCGCGACGCCGCCGGCGGTCCGTCCACTTCTTCCCACCTGGAGGACCCATGAGCCGGGCGAACCTGCGCACCGCGTTGGCGCGGGACATGCGGGTCGGCGCGGGCAACGTGCTGCCCATGATGCTGGAGCACGGCGCGGACCTGGACGCGCCCCGGATCACCTTCGACGTCGACGTGGACGGCATCCCCGCGTGGACCCCGCTGTCCCTGCGCGACCTGACCGAACGGGTGGCGGCCCGCGCGGACTGGTTCGCCCGCAAGGGGATCGGCCGCCGCGACCCGGTCGCGGTGTTCGTCACCTCGGCCGCCGACGTCTTCCTCAACTTCTTCGCGCTCAACCACCTCGGCGCGATCCCGGCGCTGATGAACGGCAGCATGCCGATCGAGATCGCCGCGGAGTTCGTCCGCCGGCTGCGCGGCGTCGGCGTGGTGCTGGACGCCGACCACGCGGCGCTGCGGGACCACGAACTCGGCGTGCCGGTGCTCGGCGACGCGACGGAGACCGGCACGGGCGACCCGGCCCAGGCTCCGCCGGCCTACCGCCACCACGCCGACGACCCGGTGGCGATCACGCACTCGTCGGGCACCACGCGGATGCCCACGCCGGTCGTCCACTCGCACCACAGCCTGTTCGCCGCCGTCCGCGCGGTGCGGCTCACCGAAGCCCGGCCGTACGGGCAGGTGCGCGAGATGTCGGTGCTGCCCGCCGCGCACGCCGCCGGGATCATCGTGGTCAACCAGGCCCTGTGCAACGGCTACGAGCTGCTGTGCCTGTCCGCCCAGGGCGGTCCCTTCGAGCGCAGCGGCGAGGTCGTGCTGAACGCCATCGAGCGGTGGCGGCCGACCGGGGTGTTCGGCTTCGCGGTCACCTGGGCCGAGCTGGCGCGGTACGACCTGACGCGGCGGGACCTGTCCTCGGTGCGCAACTGGTCCAGCACCGGCGACTGCGCGCACGAGGCGCACATCCGCAAGCTCGTCGCCGTCGGCACCCACCCGGTGTGGACACCGGACGGCGTGGTCGACGTGCCGGGCTCGAAGTTCATCGACACGCTCGGGTCCACCGAGATGGGGCACAGCGCGTTCGCCATCAGCCACCGGCTCGGCAGCGACCGCTACGACCGCTGCGTCGGCAAGCCGTACCCGTTCGCCGAGGTGGCGCTGTTGGACGTGGAGACCGGCGAGGAGGTGCCGGTGGGCCAGGTCGGGCAGTGCGGGCTGAAGTCGCCGACGCTCGCCCCCGGCTACTGGAACGACTCGACCGCGACCTACCGCAACCGCCTCAACGGCTACTACCTGACCGGCGACCTCATGTACCGGGACGAGGAGGGGTACTACTACCACCTCGACCGGGCCAACGACGCGGTCGACCTCGGCGACGGGAACTGGCTCTACACCGCGTTGTCCGAGGAGCGCATCCTGGCCCGGTGCCCCGACGTGCGCGACTGCACGGTCCTCGCGACCCGGAACGCGGACGGCCCGCCGGTGACCGACGTGCTGCTGGTGCTGCACGACGGCGCGGACCCCGCGATCGACCGGGGCGACGCCGTCCGGGCCGCGCTCGGCGAGGCGGTCGCGCGCACCGTGCGGCGGGTCGAGGTGGTGCCCGACGGGCAGCTCACCGTCGGCCCGACCGGGAAGGTGCGGAAGTTCCTGATGCGCCAACGGGTCCTGGCGGACGCGCCCACCGGGAGGTAGCACGTGCGGTATCCGTTGTCGTTCGCGCAGCGGCGCGTCTGGGAGCGCGACCGGCTCGTGGCGGGCGGTCCCTCGTCCGTGCGCTGCCACGCGGCGTGGCTGGACGGCCCCGTCGACCCGGCCGCGCTGCGCCGTGCGGTGGACGCGGTGGTCGCCCGCCACGCGGTGTTGCGGACGGTCGTCGTCACCGTCGAGGGCGTGCCGGAGCAGGTCGTGGCGGAGGCGGGCACCGTGCCGGTCGAGCACGTCGCGCTGCCCGGCGAGCCGGAGGCCGAGGCGTTCGCCGCGGCGCTGGCCGAGCGCCCGTTCGACCTGGCCCGCGGTCCGCTGGCCCGGGTCGCGCTGGTCGAGGTGGGGCCGGACCGGTGGTTGTTCGCGCTGGTGGTCCACGGGATCGCGGCCGACGGCGCCGCGCTGGCGATCCTGCTCGGCGAACTGTCCACCGCGTACCGGGCCGGCGCGGAGGCGCTGCCCGAGCAGTGGATGGACCACGGCGACTTCGTGGTGTGGCAACGGGAATGGCTGCGGGGCGAGGAGCTGGCGCGGCAGCTCGACCACTGGCGCGACGCGCTGGCCGGCGCGGTCGGGCGGTTGGCGCTGCCGATCGCGGCGCGGTCGGCCCGTCCCGGCCGCGTCACGGCGGTGGTCGACCCGGCCGCGACCGGGTCGCTCGGCGACCTGCCCGGGGTGGTGCTCGCCGCGTACGCGGCGGTGTTGTCACGGTACGCCCGGCAGGACGACGTCCTGATCGGTGTCGGGGTGAGCGGTCGCGTGCGCGCGGAACTGGAACCGGTCGTCGGCCCGCTCGCCGACGCCGTGCCGGTCCGGGTGTCGCTGGCCGGCGACCCGTCGTTCGCCGACCTGGTGGTCCGGGTGCGGGACGCGGCGACGCACGCGCTGGCCCACGACGAAGTCCCGTTCGACCTGCTCGCCGACCGGTTCGGGATCGACGTCCGGGGCCACGCGGCGAGGTTCGCCTTCCCGCCGGCCGCGGCGCCGGCGCTGGACCTGCCCGGCGTGGCGGTGCGGGGCCGGCTCGACCTGCTGCCCGCGCCGGCCGGCGACCTCGACCTGGCGGTGGGCGACGACGGGGCCGTGACGTTGGCGCACTTCGCCGACGCGGCGTTCGCCGAAGGGTTCCTGCGGGCGGTCGTGGCGGTGGTGGAACACGTCGGACGCGCGCCGGGCACCCGCCTGTCGGCCCTGCCGGTGACCGCTCCCGACCCGCTGCCCGTGCCGGTGGACGCTGTGCCGGTGGACGAGAGCCACTTGTCGGACCCGGGCGGAGCGTGGCCGACGGAGGAACGCCACGGCCCCGCGCCGACGCCCGAGGGCGTCGAGGAGACCATGGCCCGGATCTGGGCCGAACTCGTCCGCGCGCCGGAACCGGTCGGCGTGCACGACAACCTGTTCGCCCGGGGCGGCGGCTCGCTGACCGCGGTCCGGTTCGCCGCCCGGATCGCCGACACCTACGGCGTCACCCTGCCCCTGGACCGCGTCTTCACCTCGCCCACGATCGCCGCGCTCGCCGACGTCGTCTCGGCCGAGCTGGGGTCGGGGGACGACGACGCCCTGGCGGCCCTGTCCGACGACGAGCTGGAAGACCTCCTGCGCGCGGTCACGGCCACCCGCGACCGCCGCCGGGCCGCGAAGGGGGACGCGCGGTGAACCCGACGTCGAGCGCCGCGCGACGGCCCGCCCGATGACCGCCGAACAGTTCGCCGACCTGGCCGCCGACGCGTTGTTCGGCGCGCTGGAAGACCCGGCGCTCAACTCGATGAATTTCCTGAACGAGGTCGCGTCGCATTACCCGGACGCGATAGCGCTGGCCGCCGGTCGGCCCACCGAGGAGTTCTTCGACCTGGCCGACGTCCACCGATATCTGCGCGGGTTCTGCCGATATCTGGAAACCGAACTCGGGCGCACCCCGGAACAGGTGCGGCGCACCGTATTGCAGTACGGCAGGACGAAGGGCATCATCCACGAACTGGTCGCGGAAAACCTGCGGCTGGACGAGGGGATCGAGGTGGACCCGGAATCGGTGGTGGTCACCGCCGGGTGCCAGGAGGCGATGTTCCTCGTGCTGCGCGCGTTGCGCGCCGACGAACGCGACGTGGTGCTCGCGGTCGCGCCGACCTACGTCGGGCTGACCGGCGCGGCCCGGCTGGTGGACCTGCCGGTGCGGCCGGTGCGCACCGGCGACCGGGGCGTCGACCTGGACGACCTGGCCGCCGTGGTCCGGCGGGAGCGCGCCGCCGGGCGCCGGCCGCGCGCCTGCTACGTGATGCCGGACTTCGCCAACCCGTCGGGGCTGAGCATGGACCTCGCCACCCGGCGGCGGCTGCTGGACCTCGCGGCGGCGGAGGACCTCCTGCTGCTGGAGGACAACCCGTACGGGCTGTTCCACGGCGACTCGGACCGGATACCCACGCTCAAGGCGCTGGACGAGCACCGCCGGGTCGTCTACCTGGGCTCTTTCGCCAAGTCCGGGCTGCCGGGCGCCCGCGTCGGCTACGTCGTGGCCGACCAGCGGGTGGCCGCCGGGGACGGCTCCGTCGGCCTGTTCGCCGACCAGCTCTCCAAGGTCAAGAGCATGGTCACGGTGAACACCTCGCCGATCGCGCAGGCCGTCGTCGGCGGCAAGCTGCTCGCGCACGGCGGCCGCCTCACCGACGCCAACACCCGCGAGCGGGACCTCTACGCCCGCAACCTGCGCCGCGTCGTGGACGGCCTGGCCGCGCGCTTCCCGCACGACCCGGAGGTCACCTGGACCGTGCCCGCCGGCGGGTTCTTCGTCGTCGTCACCGTCCCGTTCCCGGTGGACGACCGGCTCCTGGAAAGCTCCGCCCGCGACTACGGGGTGTTGTGGACCCCGATGGGGCATTTCTACGACGGGGTCGCGGACGTCCGATCGCTGCGCCTTTCCGTGAGCGTCGTTCCCGGCGACCTGATCGACCTCGGGCTGGACCGGCTGACCGCATTGATCAATGACCGGCGCGACCGCTCGCCGGTTCCCGTCGGTCGCGGCCGATTGGCCGATGGTGCGCCGGACGACCGTTGACGTACGATTCTGCTCACTCGATCCGCGAAAACTCTCGCGCCACAGTTCCGAGAAGTGCGCGATCAGGCGGGAGACCTGATGACAAAGGGCCTGGCGTCGACCGAATTCGAACTGGCGACCAGTCCGGAATGGGTTGACGAGATCCTGCTCCGCGGTCCGGACGACGACGTCTGCCTGCACGCGGGCGGCCCCGTCGACCGGGCGGCGCTGCGCCGGTTGGTCGACCGCGGCCGGGACCGCCTGGTCGAGGCGGGGTTGCGCGCGGGCGGGTCGCTCGCGCTGCGCCTGCCGCCGTCCGTGACGTACGTGGCGTACCTGCTCGCCGGGTGGCGCATCGGCGCGCAGGTGAGCCTCCTCGACCACCGCCTCACCGCGTTCGAGGTGGACAACGCGCTGCGCCGGCTCGAACCGCAGGTGCTCGTCGAAGCCGGCCGGATCACGAGCAGCCCGTTGAGCGCGTTCGCCGACGTGGAGGAGACCGTCACGGCCCGCGCCGGCCGTCCCGCCGGGACACCGCACGCCGTGATCCAGTTCAGCTCCGGCTCGACCGGACCGTCCAAGGTGATCGGTCGCACCGCCGCCGACCTGATCGCCGAAGTCGAGCGGTACACCCGCATCGACGGCGTGCCGCTGCCCGGCGAGCGGGTCGTGGTGCTGGCCTCCATGGTGCACGTGCTGGGGCTCGTCGGCGCGCTGCTGTACGGCCTGCACGCGGGCGTGCAGATCAGGCCGCCCGAACGCCTCACCGGCGACAGCGTGCTCGACGCGGTCGGGGCCGAGCCGTCCCCGGCCACCGTGCTGGGCGTGCCGTTCCACATCGGCCTGCTGGCGTCCGTCGTGGACCCTCCCCGGCTGCCGCAGCTCAAGCGGATGACCACCGGCGGCGAGGCCGTGCCCGCCGCGACCGCCACCGCCTTCACCGACAAGTACGGCGTGCCGCTGGGCAACATGTGGGGCATGACCGAGGTCGGGGTGATCGCCACCGACCTGTTCGGCGAGCACCGCCCCGCGCTCGCCCCCGCGCCCGGCCTCGCGGTCGTGGAGCGCGACGGCGAGCTGCTGGTGAGCCGGCCGGAGTCGCCGTACGTCGGCCTGTCCGACCCGAGCCGGTGGGCCGACGGCTGGCTGCACACGCGGGACGCGGGCGTGGTGGACCCCGGCACCGGGCTGGTCACCGTCAAGGGGCGGCTCGACTCCCAGGTGTCGGTCGGCGGCCTGAAGGTGGACCTGACCGAGGTCGAGGCGACGCTGGCCGAGCTGCCGGGCGTGGTCGCGGCCGTCGTGCTGCACGACGACGTGATCACCGCCTTCGCGCAGCTCGACGCGCCCGCCACGGCGGCGTCCGTCCAGGCCGGCCTGGCCGAACGGCTCGCCGCCTACAAGAGACCGCGCCGGCTGCACGTGCTCGACGCGCTGCCGCGCACCACCACGGGGAAGCTCGTCCGCGACCTCGCGGTGCTCCGCCGGGCGGTGGCGCGGTGAGCGGGGCCGGGACCCCGGGCCGGGACGACGTCCTGGCGATGCTCGCGAGCCTCGACGGCCGGTCGGCGCAGGACGTCCCCGAGCTGATCGAATCGATGGAGCTGGCCTGGCTGGTGCACCAGGTCGAGCAGCGCTACGGCGTGCGCATGGAACTCGACAGCGGTCAGTACGGCCGCATGACCACCGTCTCGGGAGCCGCTGACGTGCTCCGGGAAGTGATCGGGATGCCTGATGAACATATCCGGGATTGACCACATCGAGCTGTACGTCGGCGACGCGAAGCAGACCGCGTTCTACCTGTGCAACGCCTTCGGCTTCGAGGTCTGCGGGCAGGGCGGTCCCGAGACCGGCCTGGTCGGCCAGCGCTCGCTGCTGCTGCGGCAGGGCGAGATCCAGGTCGTGCTCACCACCGGCCTGGTCGCCGACCACCCGGCGACCGAGTACGTGCGCAAGCACGGCGACGGCGTGGCCGTCGTCGGCATCGGGGTGGACGACGCCGCGGCCGCGTACCGCCTGCTCACCGAGCGCGGCGCGGAACCGGTGTCCGAACCCCGCGAGCACGTCGGCGGCGCCCCGGACGGCGACCGGCGCGTCGTCGTCGCCGAGGTCTCCGGCTTCTCCGACGTCACGCACCGGCTGGTCGAGCGGCACGGCTCGCCGCGCGAGTTCCTGCCCGGCGCGATCGAGGTGACCGACCCGGAACCGCACACCGACGGCAAGCTGCTGCGCACGATCGACCACCTGGCGATCTGCGTCCCGGTCGGCGGCCTCGCCCCGACCGCCCGGTACTACGTGGACGTGTTCGGGTTCGAGCAGATCTTCGAGGAGTACGTGGAGGTCGGCGGGCAGGGCATGGACTCCAGGGTGGTGCAGAGCCCGTCCGGCCACGTCACGTTCACGCTGATCGAACCGGACCCGGAGCGCCAGCCGGGGCAGATCGACAACTTCCTGACCTGGCACGCCGGCGCGGGCGTCCAGCACGTCGCGTTCGGCACCGACGACATCGTGGCCGCGGTCGGCGCGCTGGGCGACAAGGGCGTGCGGTTCCTCGGCACGCCGGGCACCTACTACGACACCCTGGAGGAGCGGGTCGGGCACCTGGACGCGCCGCTGGACGAGCTGCGCCGACTCGGCGTCCTGGTCGACCGCGACCACTGGGGGCAGCTGCTGCAGATCTTCACCGAGTCGATGCACGTGCGCCGGACCCTCTTCCTGGAGATCATCGAGCGCCGGGGCGCGTTGACGTTCGGCAGCGGCAACATCAAGGCGCTGTACGAGGCGAAGCAGGGCGAGCTGTCCGGCTCGACGGCCGGCTGAAGGGGACGTGACCACAGTGGACGAGTTCACGCTGACCGAGCAGGAACGCGCCCTGCTCCCGTCGGACGACGAGGTCCGGTTCTACGCCGAGCACGGCTGGTACCTGTCGAAGAAGCTGTTCACCGACGACGAGGTCGACGAGCTGACCGAGGCGGTCTCCCGGTACTACGCGGGCGAGCGCAGCCGGCGGCTGCCGACCCGGCCGCCGCGGCTGGCCTACTGGACGCCCGAGCAGGGCGACGTGCAGCGCCACAACGACTACGTGCACTACGAGAGCGACCCGATCGCCAAGGCGCTGCTCAAGCCGCTGATCGGCGCGGTGGCCGCGCGCCTGGCGCAGGCCGACGAGATCCGGGTGTTCCAGTCGACCCTGATCTACAAGCCGCCGATCGCCGAGGAGCCCTCGAACGTCGTGCCGTGGCACTTCGACAAGCACTACTGGTCGTCGTCCTCGTCGGACCGGATGCTCACCGCGTTCATCCCGTTCCACGACTGCGACGAGGAGCTGGGCACCATCACGATGGTGGACGGCAGCCACCGCTGGGAGGAGGTCGGCTCGGACGACAGCGCCACCAAGCACTTCGCCGAGCGGGACGCCGACCACCTGGAGAAGCTGCTCGCGGCCAACGCCGCGCACAACGGCACCACCGTCACCAAGGTGCCCATGATCATCCCCAAGGGGCACATGAGCTTCCACCACTGCCGCACCTACCACGGCAGCGGGCCGAACCGCTCCACCCGGCCACGTCAGGCCATCTCCCTGCACCTGCAGGACGGCGACAACGCCTACCGCGAGTTCCCGCTCTCGGACGGCAGCCTCGCGTTCTACAACCACGACTCGCTCGTGCGCCGCACCCCGGACGGCCTGCCCGACTACGCCGACCCGGAGTTCTGCCCGCCGGTGTGGCGCTCCTGACCGGCGCGGGAGGCGGCGTGAAGGCGTCGGACACCGAGGTCGGCCTGTACCGGGCGGTGCGGCTGATCCGCCGGTTCGAGGAGCGGGCGGTCGAGCTGGTCCGCTCCGGCGACATCGTCGGCGGCATCCACCCGTACACCGGGCAGGAGGCGATCGCGGCCGGGGTGTGCGCGGCGCTGCGCGAGGACGACGTGATCACCAGCACCCACCGCGGGCACGGGCACGTGCTCGCCAAGGGCGCGGACCCGGCCCGGGTGCTGGCCGAGCTGGCGGGCCGCGCCACGGGGCTCAACCGGGGCCGCGGCGGGTCGATGCACGCCGCGGACTTCGGGCTCGGCATCCTGGGCGCGAACGCGATCGTCGGCGCGAACGGCGCGATCACCGCGGGCGCGGCCTGGGCGGCCCGGCAGGCGGGCGCGGACCGGGTGGCGGTGAGCTTCTTCGGCGACGGCGCGGTCAACCAGGGCGTGCTGCTGGAGGCGATGAACCTCGCCGCCCTGTGGCGGCTGCCGGTGCTGTTCGTGTGCGAGAACAACGGGTACGCGACGACCCTGACCGTCGCGGACGCGGTCGCGGGCACGATCACCGGCCGGGGCGAGGCGTTCGGCATCCCGTCGGTGACCGTGGACGGGATGGACCCGCGCGCGGTGCTCGACGCGGCCCGCACGGCGGTGGACAACGCCCGCGCGGGCGGCGGGCCGTCGCTGGTCGAGTGCCTGACCTACCGGTTCGACGCCCACCACACGTGGGAGCACAAGGCGCGGCCCCGGTACCGCGACGACGAGGAAGTCCGCAGTGGGCGCGAGAGGGACCCGGTGGCGATCCAGGGCGCGCGGGTGCCCGCGGCGGAACGGGACGCGGTCGACGCGGAGGTGGAGTCCACACTGGACGACGCCGTGGCGTTCGCGCTCGGCAGCCCGCACCCGGACCCGGTCGGCGCGCTGGACCACCTGTACGCCACGGGCACGTGGGCGCGTCCGGGCGGTGGTGGCTGATGCCGCGGCTGTCGTACCTCAAGGCGCTCAACCGGGCGTTGGCCGACGAGCTGGAGCGCGACCCGGCGGTGTTCGTGCTGGGCGAGGACGTCCGGGTCGCGGTGTCCAACGCGACCGCGGGGCTGCTCAAGCGGTTCGGGCCGGACCGGGTGCTCGACACGCCGCTGTCGGAGCAGGCGTTCACCGGGTTCGCCACCGGCGCCGCGCTGAGCGGCCGGCGGCCGGTGATCGAGTTCCAGATCCCGGCGCTGCTGTACCTGGCGTTCGAGCAGATCGTCAACCAGGCGCACAAGTTCTCGCTGATGACCGGCGGGCAGGCGCGCGTGCCGGTGACCTACCTGGTGCCGGGCTCGGGGTCGAAGACCGGCTGGGCCGGGCAGCACTCCGACCACCCGTACGCCCTGTTCGCCCACGCCGGGGTCAAGACGGTCGTGCCCGCCACGCCCGAGGACGCCTACGGCCTGCTGACCACCGCCATCCGGGACGACGACCCGGTGGTGGTGTTCGCGCCGGCGGCGGCGCTCGGGGTCCGGGTGGACGTCGAGTTCGAGGCGCTGGCCCCGGTGCCGCTCGGCGTGGGACGGGTGCACCGGGAGGGCCAGGACGTCACCGTGGTCGCGATCGGGCACCTCGTGCACGACGCGCTCGCGGTCGCCGAGGAGCTGGCCGACGAGGTCTCGGTCGAGGTGTTCGACCCGCGCACGGTCTACCCGTTCGACTGGGACGGGCTGGCCGCCTCGGTGGCCCGGACCGGTCGGCTGGTGGTGGTGGACGACTCCAACCGGATGTGCGGCATCGCCGCCGAGGTGCTGGCCACCGCGGCCGAACGGCTCGACCTGCGGGCACCGCCGGTGCGGGTGACGCGGCCGGACGGCGCGGTCGTGCCGTTCGCGCTCGCGCTCGACCACGCCGTGCAGCCCGACCGAGGGCAACTGGCGGCGGCGATCCAGCGGGTGCTCAAGCACTGACGCGGTGCCCGCGCGACGAAGGGGAGCACGGCATGTCACTCGACTCCGGGCCGCGCCCGGCGGCCGGCCCAGCCGAGCACGAACGGCGACCCGGTGACCGGCGGGCCGGGGTCCGGCCGCTCTACACGATGTCGATCGAGGAGGCGCGGGCCGCCGACCTGGCCGCGATCCGGGCGGCGGCGGGCACGGGGGAGGCGGTGCGCCACGTCACCGACCGCCACCTGCCCGGACCGGGCGGCGAGGTGCCCATCCGGGTCTACCGCCCGGTGGACGGGGCCGAGCCCCTGCCGACCGTCGTCTACTTCTTCGGCGGCGGTTGGGCGCTGGGCAGCATCGAGACCTCCGACGAGATCTGCCGCGCGTTGGCCAACGCGGTGCCCTGCCAGGTGATCACCGTCGGCTACCGGCTGGCCCCGGAGCACAAGTTCCCGGCCGCGGTGCACGACTGCCGCGCGGCCGTCGCGTGGATCGCCGGGCACGCGGACGAGCTGGGCGTCGACCCGGCGCGGCTCGCCGTGGCCGGGGACAGCGCCGGCGGGAACCTGGCCGCCGCCGTCACCCTGGACCGCGACCGGCCCGCGTTGGCGGCGCAGGTGCTGGTGTACCCGAACACCGACCACCGGGGCGACACCGACTCCATGCGCGAGAACGACGACCCCGCCGCGTTCAACCGGCACTCGGTCGCCTGGTACTGGGGCCACTACCTGGCGGACCCGGAGGACGGCCGCCACCCCTGGGCGTCCCCGCTGCTGGCCGAGGACCTGGGCGGCCTGCCGCCGGCGCTGGTGATCACGGCCGAGCACGACCCGTTGCGGGACGAGGGGGAGCGGTACGCCGAGCGGCTGCGCGAGGCGGGCGTGCCCGTGGTCGCCTCGCGGTACGACGGGGTGGCGCACGGCTTCTTCGCGATGTCGGGCGTGGTGGCCGCGGCCGGGGAGGCGCGGGCGGAGGTGGCCGGGTTCCTGCGCGACCACCTGCTGCGCTGAGCTGCCCCGGTGTCGTGGTGACCCTCGGCCTGCCGCGCGGCCCTATACCGTGGTCGCGGTGAGCCGGCGGGCCGCCGCCACGTCCGGGCACCCCGCCAGGCGCAACGCCGTCTCGAACTCGTCGCGCAGCACGTCCAGCACGGCCGTCACCCCGCCCTCACCGCCCGCCCCCAGCCCCCACAGCACCGGACGGCCCACCAGCACGGCCGTCGCGCCGAGCGCGAGCGCCCGCAGCACGTCCACCCCGTTGCGCACCCCGCTGTCCAGCAGCACCGGGCACCGCCCGTCCACCGCGGCGACGACCTCGGGCAGCGCGACCACGCTCGGCACCGCGCCGTCGAGCTGCCGGCCGCCGTGGTTGGACACCACCACGCCGTCCACGCCCACGTCCGCGGCCCGCTTGGCGTCCCCCGCGTCGAGGATGCCCTTGACCACCAGCGGCAGGCGCGTGCGCGCCCGGATCCACTCCAGGTCCCGCCAGCTCAACGACGGGTCGAACACCGCGCTGGTGTGCCGCGCGATCACCGAGTCGCCCGGCACGCGCTCGCCCACGTCGCCGTCGGTGTTCACCGGCTTGACCCACGACGGCAGGGCGAAGCCGTTGCGCATGTCGCGCAGCCGGCGGCCGAGCACGGGCACGTCCACGGTCAGCACCACCGCCCGGCACCCCGCGTCCTCCGCGCGGCGCAGCAGGTCCGCGACCACCGCCCGGTCCCGCAGCCAGTAGAGCTGGAACCACGTCGTGCCGCCCGCGCCGGCCACGTCCTCGATCGGCTCGGAGCTGAGCGTGCTCACCACGTAGGGCACCCCGGCCGCCGCGGCGGCGGACGCGACGGCGCTCTCCCCGCCTTCGTGGATCAGGCGCTGGTAGGCCATGGGCGCGACGGCCAGCGGCAGCGCGGACCGCGCCCCGAACAGCTCCACGCCGGTGTCGCAGGCGGACACGTCCACCAGCCCGCGCGGCACGACGGCGACGCGGTCGAGCGCGGCGCGGTTCGCGGCCAGCGTGACCTCCTCGCCGCTCCCGCCCGCGATGTAGTCCCACACGTCCGGCGTCACCCGCTCGGCCGCCAGCCGCGCCACGTCGGCCGTGGACCACACCGGCGGCATCGAGGCGTCCCCGTCACGCATACGCCGCCGCCTGCATCGCGTACAGCTCGGCGTACAGCCCGTTGGCGGCCATCAGCTCGTCGTGCGAACCGTGCTCCTCGATCCGCCCGCCCGCGACCACCACGATGAGGTCGGCCATCCGGACGGTCGAGAACCGGTGGGAGACCAGCACGGTGATGGCCCCGGTGCGCCGCCCCACCTCCCGCGCCCCGGCCGCGTACCGCTCGAACAACCGGTGCTCCGCCTGGGCGTCCAACGCCGACGTGGGCTCGTCGAGCACCAGCAGCAACGGCTCCTCGCGCATCATGGCCCGACCCAGCGCGAGCTTCTGCCACTGGCCGCCGGACAGCTCCGCGCCGTCGGCGTAGGACTTGCCGAGCTGGGTCTCCAGCCCGTTGTCCAAGCGCGACAGCACGTCGTCGGCACGGGCCCGGCGCAACGCGTCGTGCACCGCGTCCGACGACTCGACGTGCGCCAGCTCGCCGACCCCGATGCTCTCGCGGGCGAGCAGCTCGAAGCGGACGAAGTCCTGGAACCCGGCGGCGATCCGGCCACGCCACCGGTCGACCGGGAAGCGGGTCAGGTCCGTGCCGTCGAGCGTGATCACGCCGGTGGTGGCCGGATAGAACCGGCACAGCAGCTTGACCAGCGTCGTCTTCCCGGCCCCGTTCTCGCCGACGAACGCCACCGTGGCCCCCGCGGGCACGGTGAGGTCGACGTTGGCGATCACCGGCCGGTCGGTGCCGGGGTAGGTGAACGAGACGCCGCGCAGCTCGATGCCCTCCCGGATCCGCTCCGGCACGTCCCGGTCGGGCGGGGGAGGGGTCTGGTCCGCCAGCAGCGAACGCACCCAGCGCAGGTTCGCCATGACCCGACCGGTGCGCTGCATCTCCTGCAACGCGGTCACGGCCGAGGTCACCTGCTGGTTGACCTGCGACGCCAGGGTGAGCACGAGCAGCACGTCGCCGACGCTGCGGCGGCCCGCCACGGCGTCGCGCAGCACGAGCAGCGTCCCCAGCACGTAGGCCACGGCGAAGAACAGCTGCCCGCAGACCTGCAGCAGCACGGCGTGGCGCTCGCCGCGCCACAGCTCCCCGGACGCGTCGTCCCAGGCGCGGCGCTGACGGGTCCGCATGTGCTCGTCGAGCCCGCCGACCCGCAGCTCCTTGGCCGCGGCCGGGCTCGCGACCAGCCCGAACAGGTGCTTGGCGTGGCGCGACGGCGGCGCGGACCGCTCGCGCGCCGCGTTGAGGATCGCCTCGGCCCGCCGCCCCAGCAGCAACGGCGGCACGGCGGCCAGCGGCAGCAGCAACAGCAGCGGGTTCAGCCGGGCCAGCAGCACCGCGGTGATCGAGATCGCCACCAGCAGGCCCAGGCTGTTCAGCAGGCCCTCCATCGAGCCCCACGCGGCCCGGTGCAGCTCCTGGCGCAGCACCTGGATCTTGTCGGCGTACTCGGGCCGCTCGTGGTGCTCCAACCCGACCGAGCCGTTGGTCATCTCGATCAGCTCGCGCTCCAGCCGCGGCACGGCCCGGTCGCCCAGCTCGAAGTAGAAGATGTGCGCGAAGTGCCCGGCGGTCAGCGCGGCGATCACCGCGACCACCACCAGGACCGCCGCCGTCGTCGCGCCACCGACGTCGCCGGCCAGGGCCGAGTCCGCCAGCATGGCGAGCGCGGGCGCGGCCAGCGGCATCGCCGACGCCTGGGCGATCATCAGCACGACCGACAGCACCAGCCGGTACCGGCTCTCCTGCCACGCGATGACCAACAGCTCCCAGCCGCCGCGCACGACCTCGATCACCGGCCGACCTCCTGTGCCGCGTCCACCACGTCGCCATCCACTACGTCGCCGCCCCGCGCGTCGTGGTCCGGCGGGCCGTCCATCACGTCGTCGTTCAGCGAGCCGGGGTTCGGCGGGTCGTCGTCCTCGGCGTCCAGGCCGTGCGCGAACCGCTCGGCCTGCAACGCGAACAGCCGCGCGTAGTGGCCGCGCGCGGCGATCAGCTCGTCGTGCGACCCGCGCTCCACCACCCGGCCGCCGTCCACCACCACGATGTGGTCGGCGCGCCGCACGCTGGAGAACCGGTGCGAGATCAGCAGCGACGTGACCCCGCGCGTGAGCTCCACGAACCGGTCGAAGAACGCCACCTCCGCGCGCACGTCCAGGGCCGCGGTCGGCTCGTCCAGCACCAGCACGCGCGCCCCGGCCTCCAGCGCGTAGAGCGCGCGGGCGATGGCGATCCGCTGCCACTGGCCGCCGGACAGGTCCGTCCCGCCCGGGTAGGCGCGCGAGAGCGGCGTGTCCAGGCCGTCGGGCAGGGCCAGCAGCGCGTCCGCGATCCCGGCGCGTTCCGCGGCGCGCAGCACCACCGCCCGGTCCACCGGCACGTGCGCCGCGCCCAGCGCGATGTTCTCCGCCGCCGTCAGCTCGTAGCGCACGAAGTCCTGGAAGATCACCCCGACCTGGCGGCGCCACAGCACCGGGTCGAACTCCGCGATGTCCACGCCGTCGGCGCGCACGCGGCCCGACGTCGGCTCGTACAGCCGGGCGAGGAGCTTCACCAGCGTCGTCTTGCCCGCGCCGTTGACCCCGACCACGGCGGTGCACCGCCCGGCGGGCAGCTCCAGCTCGATGCCGTCCAGCACGGTCCGGTCCGAGCCGGGGTAGTGGAAGCCGACGCGGTCGAACGTGAGCGACGCGGTCGGCGTGCCCGCGGGCACCGGCGCGCCGCCGGACGGGCGGGTGTCGCCCGCCAGCTCGTCCAGCCGGTCCCGCAGCCGTTGCAACGCGGCCAACGCCACCATCGCGTACTGCGTGCTGGTGTCCGCCTCCGGGTAGTAGCCGCCCAGCGAGATCGCCAGCACGACCGCCTGCACGCCCAGCGCCAACGCGGTCAGGCCGACCTGACCGGTCGCGGCGAGCCGGGCGGCGTGCACCATCGCGGCCCCCGCCAGCAGCAGGCCCAACGCCGTCAACACCAGGTACGGCCCCAGGTAGACGCGCCGCCGCGCCTGCTCGTAGCGGTCCCGGACGGCCGACCACGCGGCCACGTAGCGGTCCGCGAGCCACCCGGTCAGGCCGTAGACCCGGATCTCCTTGGCGGCCAGGTCGGTCATGGTGACCTCGTGCAGGTAGGTCATCTCCCGCTGCTTGCCCACCACGTGCTTCCACACCCGGGAGTACTTGCGCAGCCCGCCGCGCTGGCCGTAGCGGAACGCCAGCACCGCCGCGCCCACCGCGAGCCCGGCCGGCCAGGCGACGGCCAGCCCGATGACGACCACGAGCGCCAGCAGGCGGGTGTAGCGGGCGATCAGACCCAGGATGCCGACGCACGCCTGCCCCGGCGTGCCGAAGTCGCGGTCGAAGGCGCGCACGCTCTCGTTCAGCAGGTCGAGGGTGCGCTGGTCCTCCAGCGGCCCGATGCCGACCGGGCGCAGCATCAACGCCATCGCCTCGTCCCGCAGCGCGCCGTCCACCCGCCGGCGCAGGAGTTGGCCGATCGCACCGCTCACGGGGGTGAGGAGCTGGGTGAGCAGGAACGCGGCGGCGGCCAGCAGGAAGACGCCCGTGAGCCGGTCCCAGGCCGCGCTGCCGACCCCGCCGCCGACCGCGGCCGGCACCTCGCCGACCAGGACGCTCGTGGCGAGGACGAACGCCACCGGCAGCACGCCGAGGACGACGTTGAGCACGGCCAGGGAGCCGACGAGGGCCGCACCCCCGGACGGCAGCAACCGGACGATCGCCCACCTCGGCCGCACCGCCTCGTCCACCCAGTTCGACCACGTGGCGCGCAGCCGCGACCGCGTCGGGTCGGCCGCGGGGGAGAGTGGGGTCGTCATGGCGCTCCCGCGATGTCGTCCGGTGCGTGGTGAGGACGAACTGGCCGATCGATGACCCCTCAACAGGCGATCGACGGCATCAAAGCACACCGCCGTCGGGCAAGTCGTTACGTAGGTCCGCACCGGTCTCGCGCAAGTCTTTCGCCGGTCCGCAGTGGTCCACACCGGAGTGGACGGTCTTTGTCCGTCCTTTGTGGATGGACTTGCGGAGGTCGGGCGGGGCTGTCGGGACCACCGCGCCGTGCCGGCTGCCGCCACGGTTCCGCGTGCCGCGTGCGCGGGTTCGTCGGCCACCCCGTCCTCGTGCCCGGCCGGGCGGCCCGTCAGGGGCCGCCGGTCAGCGCGTGCCGCAGGTTCCG
Organism: Actinosynnema sp. NPDC059335; assembly: GCF_042752395.1. NCBI lineage: Bacteria > Bacillati > Actinomycetota > Actinomycetes > Pseudonocardiales > Pseudonocardiaceae > Actinosynnema > Actinosynnema sp. NPDC059335. Next base: position 37,935 of record NZ_JBHYXZ010000052.1, read on the forward strand.
CCGGGCGGTGACCGTCGTGGGGTGGTCCGCGCCGAGCGCCCGCTCGCAGTCCGCGATCACCGCGTCGAACTCCGCCACGGCGCGCTCGTGCCGCCCGGCGTCCCACAGCGCCGAAGCGAGGTTGCTTCGGCACGTCAGCGTCTCCGGGTGGTCGGGACCGAAGTCGCGTTCCAGGGCGGTCCGACCGGCGGTCAGCACCGCGACGGCCCCGGTGTGGTCGCCGGCGCCGCCGAGGGCCAGGGCGTGGTTGTTCCGCGCGACGAGGGTCAGCGGGTGGTCGTCGCCGAACCGGTGCCGTGCCCGCGCCGCGGTCTCCGCGCCGAGCGCCGCCGCCCGTGCCGCCTCGCCCGCCGCGAGCAAGGTGGTGGCCAGGTCGTTGCGCGCCGTGATCGCGAGCGGGTGGTGCGGTCCCAGCACCCGCTCGACGTGGGCGACCACGTCGCGGTGGCGCACCGCGGCGAGCGCCACCAGCCCGGCCTCCCGGTACGCGCCGGCCAGGTTGACCCGGGAGGTCAGCGTGTCGGGGTGGTCGTCGCCGAGCACCCGTTCCTCGTCCCGCGCCAACGCCTCGAAGAGCCGGACCGCCTGCCGGACCCGGCCCGCGCCCAGCAGCGCCGTGGCGAGGTTGTTGCGAGCCGTGAGCGTGCACGTGTGGTCCTCGCCCAGCACCCGCACGCTTTCGGCCACGGCCTTGCGGCCGGTGCGCACGGCTCCGGCGACGTCGCCCGAGTGCCGCAGCCCGAGCGCCAGGTTGACCCGGGCTTCCACGGTCGACCGGTGGTCGTCGCCGAGCGCGCGCCGGCATTCGGCGAGGGCGGTCCGGTACAGCGCGAGCGCGCGCTTGAGGTCCCGCGCGTGGAGGTAGGTGTTGGCGAGGTTCGTGCGGGCGACGAGCGTGTGCGGGTGGTCGGGGCCCAACACGGCCAGGGCGTCGGCGAGCGCGGTTTCGTGGCCGGCGATCGCCGCTTCGTGGTCGCCCGCCGCCAGCCGTGCCCGTGCCAGGTTGTTCCGCAGGGTGACGGCGTCGGCGTCGCTCATCACGGCGGTGCCGCCGAGCGCGCGGGTGAAGTAGGCGGTGGCGGTGGCGAGGTCGCCCTGGTCCTGCAGGAACAGGCCGAGCGAGTTGAGCACGGCGGCGGTCCGCTCGGTGTCGTCCGAGGGATCACCCCGCTCCAGCAGCGCGCGGGCGTGCGGGCGGACGGCGTCGTACACCCGCCGGTCGCGCGGCGACTCGTGGTCCAGCCCGCTCAGCACCCGGTCCAGCGTCGTGGTGACGGCCTGGCGGGCCGCGGCGATGTCCTCGGCCCGCCGGTGCGGGTCGGCCGGGTCGGGTGTGCGGGTCACGGCCTGGACCAGCCGGTGCACGGCGACCGTGCGCGGGCCGAGCCGGATCATGCTGTAGGCGGCGAGCCTGCCCAGCGCGTCCGCCACGTCCAGGTCGTCGCCGAGGAACGCGCGGTGGATGCCCTCCGGCGCGTACCAGGCGAGTTCGCGCAGCACCCGGCCCGCGGCGGGGGTGTCGGCCAACCGGTCCAGGGTGACCCGCCAGATGCGCGCCATCGTCCGCCGGGCGTCGCCGCCCTCGCCGGTCGCGGCGAACATCCGGGCCGGGTACCGCCCCAGCAGCTCCAGGTAGGCGGTCGGGGTGATCCGGTTCTGGGCCAGGTAGGCGCCCGCCTGCCGCACCGCCGGCGGCAACCGGCCGAGTTCGGCGCACAGCCGGTCCGTGCCGTCGAGGTCCGCGTCGGGCCAGTCCTCGCGCGCGGTCGCGGCCAGCAGCTCCTCCGCCTCGGCGGGCCGCGGCACGTCCAGCGCCACGGTCGGGACGCCCCGCCACCCGCCGCCGCGCCTGCTGGTGATCACCACCGTGCCGGTGCGCACCCGGGACAGCAGCGGGTCCGCGTCGGCGGGCGAGGCGAGGTTGTCCAGGACCAGCAACCAGTCCGGGTGCGCCGCCAACCACCGCACCGCCGCCTCGGCCCGCTGCTCCAGCGGCGCGCCGGCCGTGTCGGGCTCGACGCCGACGGCCAGCTCGGCGAGCCCGTGGTCGAGCGCGGTCCGCGAGTCCGCGGTGATCCACCACACCAGCGGGTGCCGGTCGCGGCGCAGGTCCGCGAACCGGGCGGCCAGGGTGCTCTTGCCGACGCCGCCCAGGCCGTGCACCACGACCACCGCCGTCCGGTCGGACCGCGTTACCGCCGACCCCAGCTCCGCCAGTTCGTCCTCCCGGCCGACGAAGGTCCCCGTCGGGGCCGGGATCCGGCTCGCCGGGGGCGACGCCGGCGACCCGTCGCGGCCGACCACCAGATCGCCGTCGACGTGGACGAGGTCCCGCCCGGCCTGCCACACCCCCGCCCGCCCCGACGCGACCCCGGACTGGCGCACCCCGCCCGCACCACCACCCACCGACACCACCCCGTCCACCCCGTCCACCCCGGGAGCAGGCCCCGACCCCGGCCGGCTGATCAAGCACACCAGAACCCACCGCCGGCACGACGACAACGCACTAGTGCGGATGGCGGGAGGCGGGTCGCGTCCGTCGTGCTCCGGCGCTCGGCGTCCACGACGGTCGGCCGCTGTAGGCCGCGAACACCGCCGTCACGACCGGCCGGGTGGGGGCAGGCACGGGCTCGGGCGCGCAGCGACACCTCGCCGACGACCTTCACCGCGGTCGGGGCCGTCGGCATCGGCGCGATGGCGGACCAGGCCGGCTCACCGGTGGTGGAGCCGGTCGGGCAGCGGTCGGTGTGCTCGGCCCTGAACGCCACCGCCGACGCCGCGGCCGGGTCCGCGCGCGCGACGCCGGCGAGGGCCAAACCGGCCGCGAGCGTCACGGCGACGGCTCGGCCGAACCGGGGTGACAGGGCTGATGCCGTCGGAGCGGACTCCTTCGTCTTGGCTCCGGGGGAGTGGGAGGGCCACACTGCGCCCACGGCACGGTGACCGCCGGTGCCGGACCGGGGGCAACCCCGCCCGGCGCGCGGGTGCGGCCCGACCGCGACCGCGGTCCGGACCACACGCGCGGCGGCTCGCGAGCGGGAACCCGAAGGCGCACAACAGGATCACAACGCGCCCGCGGTAGGCAGCCCCCGGGAGTGGGCGCACCGGCGCCCTACGGAAGGCATGGGGTGACACATGTTTCGGTGGCGCAGGAGGAAGACGACCGCGCGGTTGATCGCCGTCGCGGTCCTGGCGGGGCTCGCCGTCCCCGGTGGCGCCGCGCCGGCCGCGGCGGCGTGCGCGCCGGCGGCCGTGCGGGTCGGCGACGTGGCGCAGGCCGAGGGCACCGGGGGCACGACCGCGTTCCGGTTCCCCGTCACCGTCACGGTCGCCGCGGGGTGCCGCGCGGAGGGCTCGGTGCGGTTCCGCACGGGCGACGGGTCGCCCGCCGACCGCGACCCCGGCCGCGCCGGGTCGGACTACGCCGCGACGTCCGGCGTGCTGACGTGGCAGGGCGACACGGCGACCAGGTACGTCACCGTCGCCGTGGCGGCCGACGCCCTGCCGGAGCTGAACGAGGTGTTCTGGGTCTCGCTCGACTCGCCCGTGGGCGTGGTGATCGCCGAGCGCTCCGGCGCGGGCTGGATCACCGACGACGACGCACCGCGGTGCGACCCCGACAGCGGCGACTGCGGTTCCGACGTCTCCACCGAGGGCACCGGCGTGTGCTGGCGGGCGGTCTGCACCGCGAGCGGCCACTTCCTCTGGGACTCCGGGGTGCCCCGGTACGTGCACGTGCGCACGCTGGACAACGGCGGCACGGGCCTGGGCTACGTGCCGATCAAGGACCTGCGGCTGACCGTGGCCCCCGGCGCGCGGCGGGCCGTCGTCCCGATCACCGTCACGGCCCAACCGGGGCAGCAGGTCCGCATCCCGGTCGAGTTCCACTCGCCCTCCTCGGGCACGCCGGGCAACCTGCGCACCGTGCTCACGCTCGTGGCCCAGGGCTGACCGCCGGGTCGTCGGGCGACCTGCCGGCGCTGCGGGTCGGGAGCCGATCACCTCGTCGGGCGGCCCGCGCACGGTGTCGGCACCGGAGGTCAGGAGGTGGTCACCGGGTCGTCGGGCGGCCTGCGGGCCGCGCTCACGCCCGCGGCCCGGAGCTGGTCACGGGGTCGCCCACGGCGTCCGCCTCGGCCGTCGCGTTCTCCTGCCGGAACAGCTCGATCGCGCGGGCCCGGTGGGAGGCCGCGGCGGCCTCGTCGCCCCGCCGCCGGGCCAGCTCGGCGAGGTCGCGGTGCACGGTGGCGTGCTCGTAGCCGTCCGGGACGGTGCGGCGCACCGCCAGCGCCAGCTCCAGGTGCTCCCGCGCCGCCGCCAGGTCGCCCCGGCCGAGGAACGCCTGGCCCAACCGGTCCAGCGCCACCGCCTCCACATGCGGGTGGCGGTGCTCCCGGCTGATCGCCAGGGCCCGCGCGAACGCGCCCGCGGCGGCGTCGAAGTCCCGGCGCAGCAGGTGCGCCGCGCCGGTGTGCAGCAGCACCTCCGCCTCCATCCAGGCGTACCCGGTGCTGCGGGTCAGCGCGAGGGCTTCGGCGAAGGTGCCCAACGCCCGCCCGTGGTCGCCGAGCGCCAGGCGCGCCTCCCCGAGGGTGTCCAGGGTCGCCGCCTCCAGCCGCGGCGCGTCCAGCTCGCGGAACCGGGCCAGGGCGTCCAGCAGCGGCCCCAACGCCTCCTCCGCCCGGCCGGTGCGGACCAGCGTGTTGCCGAGGTTGCGCTGGGACAGCGCGAGCCCCAGGTGGTTGCCCGCCGACCGGCACCGGTCCACCGCCATCCGGTGCGCCGCCACGGCCTCGTCGAAGCGGCGCAGCTCGGCGTAGGTGTTGGCGAGGTTGTTGTAGACGTGGCCCTCGCCGTTGAGGTCGCCCGCCGCCCGGGTCGCCTTCAGCGCCAGGGCGTGCGTGTCGAGCGCTTCGCGCAGCCGCCGCGTCATGTAGTACGCCACGCCCAGCGCCCGCAGCATCTCCGCCTCGGCGAGCGGGTCGGCCAGCTCGCCCGCCGCGGCCGCGCCCTGCCGGCACAGCGCCACCCGCTCCTGCCAGTGGCCCGTGGCGTCGTAGAAGCTGGTCAGCAGGTAGGTGAACTGCCACGCGGCGGTCAGCCGCCCGGTCTCCCGGGCGAAGCGCGCCACCGGCACCAGGTTCGCCCGCTCCGCCTCCAGCAACGCCAGCGCGTCCTGCCGGTCGGCCGGGGTCGGCAGGTCGCCGGGGGAGTGGCGCGGCGTCGGCGTCACCAGGTCGCGCCGGGGGTCCAGCACCCGGTTGGCCCGGTCCGCGACCAGCAGGTACCAGTCCACCAGCCGGTGACCCGCCTCGGTGATCGCCTCCGCGGTCTCGTCCTCGCGCGCCCGCTGCCGGGCGAACTCGCGGATCAGGTCGTGGAACCGGTAGCGGTCCCGGCCCGCCGGCGTGATCAGGTGCGCGGCCCGCAGCTCCCGTGCCGCCGCCCGCGCCTCGGCCACCGGGACGGCGCACAGGGCCGCGCCGAGCGACGCGCTGAACGTGCTGCCCGGCGCGAGGCCGAACAGCCGGAACAGCCGCGTCTGGGTCAGCTCCAACGGCAGGTAGGCGCTCGTGAGCACGGTCCGCACGGTGCGCGTGTCGCCGTCGACGGCCAGCGCGTCCAGCCGGTTCGCGCCCGCGAGTTCGGCCGCCAGGCCCGCGATCGGCGCGTCCGGCTCGCCCGCCAGCCGCGCGGCCGCGATCCGCAGCGCCAGCGGCATCCCGCCGCACAACCGGGCCAGCCGGGCGGCCGGCCCGCGTTCCCGCTCGACCCGCCGCGAGCCCAGCACGCTGCCCAGCAACGCCATCGACGACCGGTGCGCCAGCACGTCCAGCAACAGCGGCCGCACCGCGCACCGCGCCGCGAGCGCGGCGGGCGACCTCCGGGTGGTGACCAGCAGCAGGCTGCGCCCCGCGCCCGGCACCAGCGGCAGCACCTGCTCGACGGGGCCGGCGTCGTCCACCACGACCAGGCACCGCTTGTCGCGCAGCAGGGACCGGTACAGCGCGGCGCGCTCGGCGGTCGCGCTCGGCAGCCGGTCGTCGGACAGGCCCAGGCTGCGCAGCAGGTGCGCCAACGCGTCGCCCGCGGACACCGCGCGCCGCGGGTCGTGGCCGCGCAGGTCGAGGAACACCTGGCCGTCGCCGAACCGGTGCGCCACCCGGTGCGCCCACTCCACCGCCAGCGCCGACTTGCCCATGCCCGCCGCGCCCGACACGACCACCACGGGCCGGTCGTCGCCCGGCTCGTCCAGCACCCGGTCCAGCTCGGCCAGCTCCTCGTCGCGGCCGGTGAAGTAGCCGGCGCGGGCGGGCAGCTGCGCCGGACCGGCGACCGCGGGCGGACCGCTCAACGCGGGGTCGCGGCGCAGCACCGCGCTGTGCAGGGCCAGCAGTCGCGGTCCGGGCTCCGCGCCCAGCTCCTCGGCGATCCGCTCGCGCGCCCGCAGCACCGCCGCCAACGCCTCGGTGTGCCGACCGCAGCGGTACAGCGCCAGCACGTGCAGCGCGACCAGGCCCTCCCGCGTCGGGTGCTCCGCCACCAGCCGCGGCAGGTGCTCGGCGGCCTCGGCATGGCGCCCCAGCCGCAGCTCCGCGTCCCACCGGCCCTCCAGCGCGGACAGGCGCAGCTCGCGCAGCCGCTCCACCTCGTGCAGCCCCCACCCCGACAGCGGCGCGTCGGCGAACGGCTCGCCCCGCCACAACCGCGCCGCGTCCCGGAACACCGCCAGCGCCTCGGCCACCGCGCCGCGCTCGGCGGCGCGCGTCGCGTCCCGGACCCGCTGCTCGAACCGCAGCGCGTCCACCTCCTCGGGCGGCACGTCGAGGGCGTAGCCGGGATTGCTGGTGCGCAGGACCGGACCGAGGCCACAGGTCTCCAGCGCCTGCCGGAGGCGGGCCACGTGGCTGTGCAGCGTCCGCACGGCGGTCCGCGGCGGGTCCTCGCCCCACACGGCGTCGACCAGCCGGGCCACCGGCAGCACCTGTCCGGCGTGCAGGGCCAGCACGCCGAGCACGGCCCGCTGCCGCCCGCCCCGCAGTTCGGCCGGACCACGCGGGCCGACGGCGTGCACGCGGCCGAGCACGCCCAGCTCGCCCACGTCGGCCCCTTCCTCCCCCGGGAGACAACCGAGCGTAATCAGTCATGTCGGCTCCGCGATACGGCTGACCAGACCAAGGTCGCGGCGGCGCACAACCGGTTCACAACAGGCGTGCCGCACCTTCGCCGGGCCATTGCCCAACCGGAGGTGAGGACACCATGCACACCACGTCGTCCCGACGAAGAGGCGGCTTGTTCGCACTCGTCGTCCTGGCCCTGATGGCCACCTTCCTGACCGCCGTGCCGGGCGCGCAGGGAGCCGCCGCGCCGCACGGCGGGATCTCCATGCGCGACAACTTCGGCGACACCGGGGCGGAACCGGGGTCGGGGAGCATCTGGTCGAGCCCCGACATCGTCGTCTGCCCCACCGTCCCGGGGACGCAGTGCGGCGTGGACGTGCCGGTCACGCCGACGCAGACCTACAACGTCTGGGTCACGCTCACCAACACCGACCAGGTCGCCCACACCGGCAACCTGCGCCTGTACTACACGAAGGCGGGCGGCAACCAGACCTGGCCGAGCGGTTGGCAGGAGTTCAGCGTCCTCAGCGTCACCATCCCGCCCGGCACCCACTCGGTGGTGGCCCCCTGGACCGTGCCGAACGAGTGGCGGCACTACTGCCTGTTGGCGCGATGGGACAACGACCCCGCCGACCCGATGACCTTCGCCGAGGGCATCAGCACGGAGGCCAACACCCGGAACAACAACAACATCGTCTGGCACAATGTCGTGACGGCCACGAACCCGGCCGACACCGACGTCAGGTACGAGTGGATGATCGGCAACCCGTTCCCGCGCGACGCGCGCGCCGGGCTGGCCGTCGCGCCCGTCCGCGAGGCGTTCGTCGGTCCCGGTCGGATCATCGTCGACCTCGGCCCGACGCTGTTCGAGCGGTGGCGCGCCGGCGGCGGTCAGCTCGCCGGGCTGCGGCAGGTCGGGCAGACCCAGTTCCAGGTGGTCGACCCGAAGCTGGCCCGGTTCACCGGCATCCTGCTCAAGCCCGGTGAGCGGCTGCCCGTGGTGCTCGTCTTCAACGGCAGCCGGGAGGCCGGCGGCAAGCCGGTCAACGTGTTCCAGCTCGACGAGCAGGGTGTGGACCGGGGCGGCGTGGAGTACCGCCTGACGTTCCGGTAGCGGCTCGTCCCACTGGGGGTGTGCCCCCGTGGCGCCGGCAGGGGGCGTCGCGGGGGCACCGCCGTCACCGCCGGAGGTAGTAGGCCCACACGCCCTCGCCGTCCTTGACCCGCTTCGGCGGGTCGTGGACCTCGCGGACGACCGGGGCGGGTCCCGTGCCCGCCACCGCGGCCGCGGTCGGCCCCGCGCTGCCCGCGGTGGCGCACAGGACCGCCACCACGGCGGTCGGGATGGTGAGCAGGCGTCTGAAGGCGTGCGACAGTCCCATGACGAAGTTCCCCCGGATGTTCGCCGTCCGCGGCGCGCGGTGTCGACCCGGCCCCCCAGCCCGGTCCCGCGCGCTGCTCCATTCGACGTAGCCCACTATGCCCGAAAGCGCAACCGTCGGTGTGGTGTTTTCCGGATCGCGCCCGGCCCGGACCGGGGACTCCTCCCGGGGTGACGGCGGGGATTCCTCGCCCGCGTTCGTGGATCGTCGCCGTCGGTACGGGGCCGGCTCAGGCGTCGAGGCCGTAGAACCGCACCGGCGAGTACGCCCGGAAGCCGATCCGCCGGTACACGGGCTCCCCGGCGACGGTCGCGTGCAGCGTGGCCCGGGTCAGGCCGGTGGCGCGGCCGCCCTCGTACAGGGCCTTCCGCGTCACCGCCTCGCCGTAACCCCGCCGCTGCCACCGCGGGTCGGTCGCCACGAGCGCGACGAAGAGCCGGCCCTCCGCCTCCAGCGTCGCGGCGCACGCCACCGGGACGCCGTCGCGCAGCGCCAGGTAGGCGTGCACCCCGTCCTTCCACAGCGCGGAGCCCGCGATCCCGTCGCGGCCGTCCTCCGGCGCGAACCCGTAGGCGCGCGAGTTGAGGTCCGCGTAGGCCAGCAGTTGCTCGTCGGTGGTCACGCGCTCGAACGTCAGGTCCGGGTGGCTCGGCTCGGGGAGGGGCAGCAGGTCACCGGCCATGCCCCGGCCCGGGAACGCGTGCCGGAGCCCGACCCGCTCGGCCGCCGCGTCCACCCCGGCCCGCGCCTCGTCGGCGAGGAGGTCCTCGAAGAGCCACAGGAAGCCGGGGTGGCGCTTCTCGCGCATGATCGCGGCCACCTCGGCCAGCCGCCGCCCGACCAGGTCGGCGTCCGCGCCCACCTCGGTCAGCGTGACGCAGTTCCAGAACGCGAACCGGCAGTCGGCCCACCGGACCGCGATGCCGGGCAGGTCGCGCACGTCGGCGTCCGGATCCCGGTCCAGGACCAGGCCGCGCCAGGCCGCGGCGAGCTGCTCCACCGACTCGATCGAACCCGCCAGATCCGTCATCGGCCCTCTCCTCGTGGACGCCGGGGACGGCCGAGCGTACCGATCCCGATCACGGCGGGACGCGCGCGTTGTGGTGGACAGCCGAGCGTGCCGGTTCCCGATCACGGCGGAACGGCCGCCCTCCGGGTCGTGGCGGGCGGCCGGGCGTGCCGGTCATCAGGGCGGGTGGGCGTCCGGTGGGATGTGGCGGGCGGCGAGCGCGTCGATCCCGATCACGGCGGGATGGCTACGCTGCGGGTCGTGGCGGACGGCAGGGCGTCGAGGTGGGCCGGTCAGCGGGAGAAGCGGCGCGCGGAGGTGGTCGCGGCCGCCCTGGCGGCCATCGCGGAGCACGGCCCTTGGGTGTCCACCGAGCAGGTCGCCGAGCGCGCGGGCATCTCGCGGCCGCAGCTGTACCGGCACTTCGCCGATGCCGACGACCTGCACGACGCGGTCGCGCACCGGGTCGCGGAGATGTTCGCCGCGGCGATGCTGCCCTTCCTGACCGCGCCGAGCGGCAGCCCGCGCGAGATCATCACGCGGGTCGTGGACGCGTTCGTGGCGTGGCTGGTCGCCCACTCGCCGCTGTACGACTACCTGGTCGTCCGCGCCGTGGGCGTCGTCCCCGGCCGTCGCGGGCCCGCGGCCGACGTGCGCCTGGGCATCGCGGGAGCGCTGCGCGAGCTGTTCGTCGCGCACGCGCCGGCCGGGGTGGACCTGCGCTACGCCGATTCCCTCGCCTTCGCGGTCGCGGGCATGGTCGAGTCGGCGACGGCCCGGTGGCTGGCCGCGCCCCACGGGCTCGACCGGGCGGAGCTGGTGGCGCGGCTGTCGTCCTGGGTGTGGGCGCTGATCGAGGACTTCGTGCGGCACGGCGGGGCGGAACTCGACCCGGACCTCCCGTTGTCGAACCCGCCCGCCTAGCGCTGCGTCACCCGATGGTGTGCGTCTTGTCGAACCGTCCGGGGGTCACGCTCAGTTAGTGATACGTTCCTGTACCTGTTACATCACTGTCCCCGTCGACCTGTCCGCCGTGCCGGAGGGGGTGCCCGTGAGCGTGGACCTGCCGGTGCGGCGCCTCCCCCCGACCGTCGCGGCGGTCGCGGCCACGCCGCTGGTGCGCGAAGGGCTGGGGTCGGTGATCCGGCAGGCCGGCCTGCGCTGGCTCGGCGCCGCCGCCACACCGCGCCAGGCCCTCGCGGGGCTGCGGCGCGTGTGCCCGGACGTGGTGCTGGTGGACAGCGCCGTGGACCCGCGCGGCGTCCTGATCGGCGAGTTGGCCCGGCCCGGCCGGGTGCGGACGGTGCTGGGCCTGGTGAGCGACGACCGCCCCGCGACCGACTTCCGTCGCGTCGGCCGGACCGCGGGCGCACGCGCGCTCGTGCCGCTGGACGCCGACCCGGCCGAGCTGGTGAGCCTGATCCTGCGGGTGCACCGCGGGGGCCACGTGCCCGTGCGCGCCGTTCCGGCCGCCGAGGACGAGCCGGCGACCGCCGACGTGGACCACGGCGAGCCGCTGTCCCCGCGGCAGACCGAGGTGCTGGAGCTGATCGCGGCCGGCCTGGCCTCCGCCGACATCGCCGAATCGCTGGAGCTGTCCGTGGAGACGGTCCGGACCCACGTGAAGGCGATCCTGCGCCGGCTCGGGGCCCGTGACCGCGCCCACGCCGTCTCGATCGCCTTCCGGAGCGGACTGCTCGCGCGCCACCCGGTCCCTTGATCATCCATTGTGGACTGACCGGCTGCGCGCGTCGTCGAACGGCCGCCGGAACCACCCGTCACCGGGGCAGCGGGTCGCCGCCGGGCGTGCGGTGATCCCCACGCGGTGCTTCGGGCGTCCGCAAGTGCCGTGAAAACAATCCGGCGCTGGACCCAGCCGGGGCCGCCGGTCGCCCTATAGCCGTGATCACGAGCGCGCGGCAGGCTGGAATCACCGCGACGTCCTGGGGGGACAAGGCATGTGTCGTTCGCGTCCTTCTTCGTCCGCGGTGCGCCATTCCCATCGCCGAGAGGAAACGGCTGTGCCGTTCACGTCTTCACCACGCCGATCGCCGCTGCGCCGGGCGGCCGTCGCGCTGCTGGCCACCGGCGCGCTGCTCGCGCCCGCCCTGCCGGCCGCGGCCGCCCCGGCATTACCCTCCACAGTGGACACGGCCGCCGCGGTCACCGGGCCGACGCCCGACTCGCCGGTCAGCGGCAAGGCCGTGCCCGCGCTGCGCGGCGACGCGGCCAGGGCCGCAGCCGGCGGCAAGGTCAGCGAGCAGGTCCGCGCGCGGGGCGAGGCGTTCCAGGCCGCCCACGAGCAGCGGCGACGTGCCGACGCGTCGCTGGTCCTCCCGCCGTGGAGCGGAGCGCTGCACTCGGTCTGGGGCGCGTTCCCGACCGTCGTCTCCGACGGCGCGCAGGCCACCCACACCATCAACCCCGGCATCAGCATCCCGGCGGGCAACCCCGACGTGGTGTACGCGCCGACCCTCGTCCCGAGCGGGAAGACCTGCATCGAGGTCACCACGTTCTACTGGCAGGGCGGCAACGGCGTGGGCGCGTGGGACTGGTGCGCGGCCTCGCCCGGCTTCGCCGCCGTGGCGTGGATCGACGCCTCCTTCGTGAGCACCTACACCACGTCGTTCCAGGGCCTGCCCGCCTACACCGTGCTGGACGTGCAGACCAACGCGGTGACCAACTCGTGGACCGCCTACCTCTACAACTACACGACGTCGAGCTGGGACGCGCTGTTCACCAGCGCCGACACCAGCAAGCTGGTTGACCCGCACGGCGGCTGGAGCATGTTCGAGGTCTACACCGAGTACAACCCGGCCACCGGCGAGGGCTACTACTGCACGGAGACCTACGGCACCCAGTACCACGCGGCCAACCTCCAGATCAAGGTCGGCGGCAGCTGGACGTCGTTGACCACGGCCAACTCCTCGGTGACCCCGCCGGGCAGCGTGTCGAGCACCGACTTCGGCTGCTACGGCCTGTCGTTCACGCTCCAGACGGCGAACAGCCACTGGCAGGTGTCGCACTGACCCACCGCGCGGTGCGGGCCCCGGCCCGCAC
>NZ_JBHYXZ010000053.1:0-12890 GCF_042752395.1 Actinosynnema sp. NPDC059335
GGAGAAAGGCCGGCACGCACCGCGTAACGGGGCCGGTGAGCCGCTTTGTCGTGCGAGGGCTTTTCATCCCAGAGGAGGGGGCCGTGTCATCCCGCCGACCTGGCAACGCCCAACCGCGCGTGTCAAGGGGGCACCGACGGTGCCAACAGCCACGATGGGCCGGAACCGCCCCCTTGACACGTGTGGTTGCCCTTGTGGAGGTCGGCGGGATGACACGGACACCGGACCCACGACGCAATCGCAGCCAACGACGTTGGTCCGTCATCCTGCTGATCTGCCCGTCCGGCGAGGACGCTTTGAGAAGCTTTTAAACGCTTCCGGTCTTCACCGCGCCCAGCCCTCGAACCGGGGCGCAACCGGTCAGAACGGCGAGACGAAGCCCGTCGCCTGCAGGTACTTGCCCGCGTTCAGCCCTTCGATCTTGCGCAGCTTGGAGTACACGACCCGGTCGTCGAAGTTCCCCTCGACCGTCCGCACGTGGGTGGCCTTGCGCCCGGTCCGGTCGTACCGCACCTCGACGACCAGCCCGACGTGCGCGTGCATGTCCGGGTAGTTGCCGTAGACCACCGCGTCGCCCGGCGCGACGTCGCGCTCCGCGATGTCCTTCCACCGGCCGTTGGCCTTGCCCCACTTCTGCCAGTACGTCGCCCAGTGCCCCTGGTCGAGCACGGGCGCGCCGGGGGCCGGGCGCATCGACGGCCGATCCGGCACGCCGGCGGTCGTCCACGCCCAGTTGACGAACACGCCGCACCACTCGGCCGGGCGCAGCACGCCCTGGCCCTCGACCTGGTACTGCGGCGGGTAGTAGTTGCCGTTGCCCTCGCGCTGACCGACCTGGCGCAGCGCCTGGTCGACGATCTCCTGCCGGATGCGCCACTGGGCCTGGTCGCCCAGCGGTTCCGCCTGCGCGAGCGCCGGCGACCCGCCGAGCAGCAGCGAAGCGGCCAGTGCCGCGCCGAGCACGGCACGCGTCGCACGTCTGGTCATCAGGTCCCCCCTGCCGGTCGTCCGCACCGCGATCCAACACCCGATCCGGTGACCTCGGCGTGAGGCCGGGTGAGCCGAGGTCACCGGATCGAATCAGATCTCCGAAAGCCTCTCACGCAGCGTGTCCAGCCCCATCGCGCCCATCTCCAGCGCGTCCCGGTGGAACGCCTTGAGGTCGAACGCGTCGCCGTGCCGCGCCCGGGCGTCCTCGCGGGCCGCCAGCCACAGCCGCTCCCCCAGCTTGTACGACGGGGCCTGCCCCGGCCAGCCCAGGTAGCGGTCGATCTCGTCGCGCACGTGGGCCGGGTCGGTGATCGTCCGGGTGAGCATGAACTCCAGGCCCAGCTCCGGCGTCCACCGCTCGCCCTCGTGGAAGCCGGTGCCCTTGGGGATCTCCAGCTCCAGGTGCATGCCGATGTCGATGATGACGCGGGCGGCGCGGAAGAGGTGCGCGTCCAGCATGCCGAGCAGGTCGCCGTCGTCCTCCAGGTAGCCCAGCTCGCGCATCAGCCGCTCCGCGTACAGCGCCCAGCCCTCGCCGTGGCCGGACACCCAGCACAGCAGCCGCTGGAACTCGTTGAGCTTCTCCGCCTGGTAGACGGCCGTGGCGACCTGGAGGTGGTGGCCGGGCACGCCCTCGTGGTAGACGGTCGACACCTCGCGCCAGGTGGGGAACTCCTCCTTGTCGTCCGGCACGGACCACCACATGCGGCCGGGCCGGGAGAAGTCCGGGGTGGGGCCGTTGTAGTACGCGCCGACGCCGCCGCCGGGCGGCGCGATGCGGCACTCCAGCTTCATCAGCTCGTCCGGCAGGTCGAAGTGCACGCCCCGGACGTCCAGCAGGGCCTTGTCGGACAGGTCCTGCATCCACGACCGCAGGCCGTCCTTGCCGTGCACCAGGTAGCGCGGGTCGGCGTCCAGCGCGGCGGCGGCCTCGGCGAGGGTCGCGCCCGGTTTGATCCGGTTCGCGACCTGCTTCATCTCCGTCTCGATGCGGGTGAACTCGGCCCAGCCCCACTCGTAGGCCTCGGCCAGGTCGAGCCGGGAGCCGGTGAAGAACCGCGACCACAGCCGGTAGACGTCCTCGCCGACCGCGTCCTTCCCCGGCGCCTTGGGCGCGAGGTCGTCGCGCAGGAACACGGCCAGGTCGCCGTACGCCTCGGAGGCGGCCTTCGCGCCCGCCTCCAGCTCGGTGCGCAGCGCGCCGTCCACCGGCGCGTCCGCGATCAGCCCGGCGAAGAACGACTTCCCGCCGGCTCGGCCCGACCACGTGTCGCACTGCTCGGCGACCCGGCTGACCTGCCGCAACGCCGCCACGCACCCCTTGTCGGCGGCGTAGGCGAGGCCCGCGCGCAGGTTCGCCACCGCGTCCGGCACGGCGGTGAGCCGCTTGGCGATCACGGCCCAGTCGTCGGCGGTCTCGGTGGGCATCTGGTCGAAGACCTCGCGCAGCGACTGCACGGGGCTCGCGATGACGTTGAGCGCGCCCTCCATCTGGCCGGCCTCGTGCAGCTCGACCTCCAGCCCGACCCGCTCCAGGAACACGGCCTTGGCGTCGGCCTCCGACTTGTCCGCGGGCTCGGCCGCGGTGACGGCGGCGAGCGCGGCCACGGCCAGCTGCTTGCGGGCGGCGTGGCCCTCCGGCGAGTAGTCGGTCAGCTCGTCGTCGTGGCCGGGCTTGCCGATAAACGTCGCGGTCAGCGGGTCCGCCGCCGCGTAGTCGGCCACGAACTGGTTGCTGATGCCGTGCACGCCGGCGGAGGAGGTTGCCATGCGCCGCACGTTACCTCCGGCCCTTGTCCCCCCAACAGGTATTTAGCGAGGCTCACGATCGTGTCCCGATGGTCAACTTTTGACCGCGGCCGGCACTATGACCGGGTGTCCAGGGCCTCCGCGCTCCTCCTGCCGGTCCTCCTCGTCGCGCTGCTGTCGCTGACGGGGTGCGTCCGGCTGCACGCCGCGATGGCGCTGTCCACCGACGACCGCGTGTCCGGCGAGATCGTCGCCGCCACGCCGCCGACCAAGGACAACGACCCCGGTCCGCAGCTCAAGGTGCCCGAGGACCTGGCCAGTCGGGTCAGCACGAAGCCGTACAAGGTGGACGACTACGTCGGCACGCAGCTGTCGTTCACCGGGTTGACGTTCGACGAGGTGCGGGCGCTGTCGACGGCGACGAGCGCGTCGTCCAGCCGGTACCAGCTCGCGTTCCGCAGGTCCGGCGACCTGGTGACGTTGTCGGGGTCGGTGGACCTGACCCAGGTGCCGCCGGAACGGGCGGACATCCAGGTGAAGATCAGCTTTCCGGGTGAAATCGTGGACACGAACGGGCGAGAGGAGGACGACGCGACCATCGCGTGGTCCCCGAAGCCCGGCCAGGCGTCGATGTTGACCGCGACGGTCCGGTACGCGGGCGCGAACTCGGTGTCGTACTTCGGCTGGACGATGCTGGTGGCCGGGCTGACCGGCGGGGCGGCGCTGATCGTGGTGGTGCTGGCGATCGTCGCCCACCGCCGCAGCCGGGTGTCCTGACCCGGGGGTCGCGGAGGATGGCGGCCATCGCGTCGACCACGGCCTGCCGGCGGCGCTCCGCCGCTGACGCGCCGGCCACCGCGCCCGGCGGTCCGGCGCACACGGCGCGCCCGATGGGCCGGCGTACGCGGCGACCAGGCCGACCCGGCGGCCCGCCACGTCCGGGTGATCAGGCGCACCCGGTGCGGGCGGGTCAGGCGCGGGCGGGCACCAGGTTCAGCCGGCCGACGATCTCGCGCGTCGCCTTCGACCGGTTGAACGTGTAGAAGTGCAGGCACGGCACGCCCTCGGCGAGCAGCCGCTCCCCCACCTCGGTCACCAGGTCGATGCCCGCCGCGCGGAAGCCCGCCGGGTCGTCGGCGTACGGGTCGAGGCGGCGCGCCACCGAGGGCGGCACCGACGCGCCCGACAGCTCCACCGTCTTGGCCAGCGTCCGGGGCGTGGTCAGCGGCATCAGGCCGGGGATCAGCACGGTCTCGCAGCCCTGCGCGGCCACCCGGTCGCGCAGCCGCAGGAAGTCCTCCGGCTCGAAGAACAGCTGGGCGATCGCGAAGTCCGCCCCCGCCCGCAGCTTGCGGACCAGGTACCGGGTGTCCTCATCCAGGTCCGTCGACCGCGGGTGCCCGTACGGCGACGCGGCCACGCCGACGCAGAAGTCGCCCAGCTCGCGGCACAGCCGGACGAGTTCCTCGGCGTAGGTCAGGCCCTGCGGGTGCGCCACCCACTCGCCGTTCGGGTCGCCGGGCGGGTCGCCCCGCACGGCCAGGATGTTGCGCACACCGACGGCCGCGTACCAGCCGATCACGTTGCGCAGCTCGGCCACCGAGTGGTTAACCAGGGTGAGGTGCGCCATCGGCAGCAGGGTGGTCTCCTGCGCGACCCGGCCGGTGGTCCGGATGGTCCGGTCGCGCGTCGACCCGCCCGCGCCGTAGGTGATGGACACGAACGCCGGGTCGAGGGGCTCCAGCTCGCGGATCGCCCGCCAGAGCACGGTCTCGTCCGCCTCGTCGCGCGGCGGGAAGAACTCGACGGAGAACACGGGGGACCCCGTGCGCAGGCGCTCGACCACCGACGTCATGCCTCCCAGCCTAGAGGCACGTCCGGACCGTGGGAGACGCCTTTCACTGGATGGGACCAGCCCCCCGGTTGGGCATCCCGAAGGGACAGAGGTGACCATAGACGGGTGCCGCCCCACCCGTTGGACCTCGAACTGCCCAAGCACGTCGACGAAGCGTTGGCAGGTTATCTCGCCGACCGCCGGGCGCTGGGTGAGCGCATGGAGGAGAACTTCACCAGCGCCGTGGACGCCCTGGCCGACTTCGTCCTCGGCGGCGGCAAGCGGATCCGGCCCACGTTCGCGTGGTGGGGCTGGCGCGCCGCGGGCGGCGACCCCGAGGGCGAGCTGGCCGGCGCGGTGCTCACCGCGGTCAGCTCGCTGGAGCTGATCCAGGCGTGCGCGCTGGTGCACGACGACCTGATGGACGCCTCGGAGACCCGGCGCGGCATGCCGACCGTGCACGTCCGGTTCGCCCGCAGGCACCGCCGCGAGGGCTGGCTCGGCGAGCCGGAGCGGTTCGGCCTGGCCGCGTCGGTGCTGATCGGCGACGTGGCGCTGGCCTGGGCGGACGACATGCTGTTCGCCGCCGGCCTGCCCACCGACGCGTTGCAGCGGCTGAGCCTGCCGTGGCGCGACATGCGCACCGAGATGCTCGCCGGCCAGTACCTCGACGTGCTGACCCAGGCGCGCGGCGACAGCTCGCCGGACGCCGCGCTGCGCATCGACCGGCTCAAGACCGCCGCCTACACCGTCGAACGGCCGCTGCACATGGGCGCGGCGATCGGCGGCGCGTCACCCGAGCTGGTGGACGGCCTGCGCTCGTTCGGCACCGACATCGGCGTGGCGTTCCAGCTGCGCGACGACCTGCTCGGCGTGTTCGGCGACCCGGCGGTGACCGGCAAGCCCGCGGGCGACGACCTGCGCGAGGGCAAGCGCACGCTGCTGGTCGCGCTCGGCATGCGGTTCGGCGCGGACGTGCTGCACGAGGCGCTGGGCAAACCCGACCTGGACGTCGCCATGGTGGACGAGGTGCGCGCGCGGCTGCGCGAGGTCGGCGCGGTGGACGCGGTCGAGGAGCGGATCGCCGAGCTGACCGCCTCCGCGCTGCTCGCGCTGGAACGCGCCCCGGTCGCCGAACCCGCCGGTGAACGACTGGCCGAGCTGGCGGTCAGCGCCACGAAACGGACCTACTGACGATGCGCACGGTCACCGGCCGCACGGACCACGTCGTCGTGGTCGGCGCGGGGTTGGCGGGGTTGTCCGCCGCGTTGCACCTGCTCGGCGCGGGTCGCCGGGTCACCGTGGTCGAGCGCGACGCCGTGCCCGGCGGTCGGGCGGGCCGGCTCGACCTGGGCGGCTACCGCTTCGACACCGGGCCGACCGTGCTGACCATGCCGGAGCTGGTGGACGAGGCGCTGGCCGCGGTCGGCGACTCGCTGCGCGACCGGCTGGAGCTGCGGCAGTTGCACCCCGCCTACCGTGCCCGCTTCACCGACGGCAGCACGCTGGACGTGCACTCCGACGCCGAGGCGATGGAGGCCGAGGTGCGCCGGTTCGCCGGCCCGCGCGAGGCCGCGGGCTACCGGGCGCTGCGCCGCTGGCTGACCGAGCTGTACCGGGTGGAGCGCGAGCGGTTCATCGGCGCGAACTTCGACTCGCCGCTGTCCCTGCTCACGCCGGAGCTGGCGAAGCTGGCCGCGCTGCGCGGGTTCGGCCGGCTCGGGCCCGCGGTGGCGCGGTTCCTGCGCGACGAACGCCTGCGCCGGGTGTTCTCGTTCCAGTCGCTGTACGCGGGCGTGCCGCCGCGCAAGGCCCTCGCCGCCTACGCCGTGATCGCGTACATGGACACGATCGCGGGCGTGCACCACCCCGAAGGCGGGATGCGGGCGCTGCCGGACGCGATGGCCGCCGCCGCCCGGGACGCGGGGGCCGACCTGCGGTTCCAGACGCCGGTGGCGTGGCTGGAGCGCATCGGCGGCCGGGTCACGGCGGTGCGCACCGCGCACGGCGAGCGCATCCCGTGCGACGCGGTCGTGCTCACCCCGGACCTGCCGATGGCGTACCGCCTGCTGGGGCACCGCCCGCGCCGGCCGCTGCCGATCACCTGGTCGCCGTCGGCGGTCGTGCTGCACGCGGGCGTGGACCGGACGTGGCCGGAGCTGGCGCACCACACCCTGTTCTTCGGCCGGGCCTGGGACCGGACGTTCGACGAGCTGACCCGCCGCGGCACGCTGATGAGCGACCCGTCGCTGCTGGTCACCGCGCCGCCCGGCCAGGGCATGTTCGTGCTGGCGCCCGCGCCGAACCTGCGCACCGGCCCGATCGACTGGGACCGCGTCGGCCCGGCCTACCGCGACGAGCTGGTGGGCGTGCTGGAGGCGCGCGGCCTGACCGGGTTCGGCTCGGCGATCGAGGTCGAGCAGCTGGTCACGCCCCGGGACTGGGCCGAGCGCGGCCTGGCCGCGGGCACCCCGTTCTCGGCCGCGCACACGTTCGCCCAGACCGGCCCGTTCCGGCCGCGCAACCTCGTGCTCGACAACGCGGTGCTGGCGGGCTGCGGCACCACGCCGGGCGTGGGCGTGCCGCCGGTGCTGATCTCGGGCCGGTTGGCCGCCCAGCGGATCACGGGGACCACCGCGACGAGGTCGCGACGCCCGGTCACGACCCGGTGGGCGCGCACCGGGCGCTGACCGCGCCCTAACGCCTGGCCGCATCCGGCACCGCGCCACCCACGAGCCCCGCCGCGGCAGCGCCACCACGAGACGGGCCGGCCGGCGTCACGCCGCCACGAGCCCGGCCGGCGGCGCACCACGGCAACCCGGCGGCGCGGTGGCGCGCCGCCCGCGACGTGGCTGCCCGGCGTCGCCGCCGATCGTCCGGCGACGTCCGTCCGCGTCCGTCGGCTCCGGCGGCCTGCGACGGCTCCGGCGGCGTGCGGCGCAGGTGGGACCGACCGGGCCGCCGCCGTCGAATACTCCATGTGGTCACTCCCCCGAGTGACACGCGCGTGCGAAGATCCCTCCTGGTGTTACGAGCCTGTCACCAGACAGCGCTATCACGTGCCGGCGCGTCCGGACCTTGTGCGACGATGTTGCCGCGATGGCCGCGACCCCGTCCTTCCCACGATCGAGCGCCGCACCTGTCGAGCCGGTGCGGTCGTCGGCTACCCGGGTTCGGGACGGCGGCCCGGTGGACCGGCCGGACCCCGGCGGCATCCCGATCCGCACGATCCTGCTCGGCGTCGGCGGCGTCATGCTGCTCGCCCTCGGCGGCACCGGCGCGGGCGCGATCCTCAAGCACGACCCGCTGCTGGCCGACACCACGCTGAGCTTCATCCGGTACGGCCACGGCCACGACCTCGCCACCGCCGTGCTCTACCTCGGCCTCGGCATGGTGATCTGGTCGTGGACCCGGCTCGGCCGGATGGTGCGCAACGGCCACGTCGGCAGCGCCGCCGTGCTCACCGCGATCGTGGCCTGGACGCTGCCGCTGCTGTTCGCGCCGCCGCTGTTCAGCAAGGACATCTACAGCTACCTCGCGCAGGGCCAGATCGCGCTCAACGGCCTGGACCCCTACTCGGTCGGCCCCGCGGTGCTCCAGAGCCCGCTGTCGGACAACGTGAGCTGGGTCTGGCAGAACACCCCCGCGCCGTACGGGCCGCTGTTCCTGATGCTGGCCGAGGGCGTGGTGTGGGCCACGGGCGGTAGCGTCATCGGCGGCGTGGTGATCATGCGGATGGTGCTGGCGGTCGGCCTGGTGCTGCTGTGCTGGGCGCTGCCCGGCCTGACCCGCCACCTCGGCGGCCGGCCCGCGACCGCGCTGTGGGTGGCCGTGGCGAACCCGCTGATGCTCGTGCACCTCATCGGCGGCGCGCACAACGACCTGCTGATGGTGGGCCTGCTCGCGGCCGGGGTGCTCCTGGTGCTCGACCGCAGGCACGTGCTCGGCATCGCCGTGGTCACGCTGGCGTTCGCGGTGAAGGCCACGGCCGTGGTCGCGCTGCCGTTCCTGGTGCTGGTGTGGGCCCGCAGGCTGGACGGGTCCCGCACGACGCAGCTCGGCAAGGCCATCGCGGGCGGCGTGGTCACGTTCCTCGCGGTGTTCGCCGCGACCACCTTCGTGTCGGGCCTGGACCTGGGCTGGATCCCGGCGCTCAGCTCGTCCTCCACGATCGTGAACTGGCTGTCGCTGCCCAGCGCGGTCGGCGACTTCGCGCACACCGTGGTCAGCGCGTTCGTCCGGGTCGAGCCGGGCTGGTTCATGACCGTCGCCCGCGGCCTCGGCTCGGTGCTGCTGGTCTTCATCGTGTGGCGGCAGTGGCGGGCCGCGCAGGACGGCGGCCCCGAGGCGATGCGCCGGGCCGCGATCACCATGCTGGCCGTGGCGCTGCTCTCCCCGGCCACGCTGCCCTGGTACTTCAGCTGGCCGCTGGTGATGGCGGCGGCGCTGCCGTGGACCACGACCGGGTTGAAGGCGGCGGTGTTCTTCTCCACCTGGCTGCTGCTGGTGACGTTCCCCAACGGCGACACGGCGCTGTACTCGTGGGCCTACCTGGTGTTCGTCGCGGCGGTGTCCGCGCTCGCGTGCGTGTCCCTGACCAGGCCGGACCCGTTGCGGCTGTCCAGCAGGTACGCGTGACGGACCTGGCCGCGGCGTACGCCCGCTGCCGCGAGCTGAACGCCCGGCACGGTCGCACGTTCTTCCTCGCCACGCGCCTGCTCACGCCCGCGCAGCGGCCCTCCGTGCACGCCCTGTACGGCTTCGCCCGGTTGGCCGACGACATCGTGGACAGCGGCACGTCGCCCGACCCCGCGGGCGAGCTGGACGCGCTGGGAGCGCGGCTCCGCGACGAGCTGGCGGGACGCCGGACGGGCCACCCCGTGCTCGCGGCCCTGGCGGACACCGCGCGGCGCCACCGCCTCGACCAGGCGTTGTTCACCGACTTCCTGGCATCCATGCGGATGGACCTGACGGTCACGTCGTACCCGGACTTCCCGGCGCTGGAGCGGTACATGCACGGGTCCGCCGAGGTCATCGGGCTGCAGATGCTGCCCGTCTTCGGGACGGTGGGGCCGCGGGAGCGGGCCGAGCCGGCGGCGGCCGCGCTGGGCCGGGCGTTCCAGCTGACGAACTTCCTGCGCGACGTCGGCGAGGACCTGGACCGGGGCCGGCTCTACCTGCCGCTGGACGTGCTGGCGGCCCACGGCGTCGACCGCGAGCTGCTGGTCTGGTGCCGGCGGACGGGGCGGTCCGACCAGCGGGTGCGGCGGGCGCTCCGGCACCTGGTGGCGCACGCGCTGGCCGAGTACCGGGAGGCCGAGGTGGGCGTGCCGATGCTGCGGCCCGTGTCGCGGCCGTGCGTCCGGACCGCGCTCGTCCTCTACCGGGGGATCCTGGACGAGATCGCCGCGGCCGACTACAGGGTGCTGGACCGGCGGGTGGTCGTGCCCACCTCGCGGCGGCTGGCCGTCGCCGGGCCCGGTTTCGCCCGCGCGTTGATCGCCCGGCTCACCGGTCGCTGAGCGCCCGGGAACACGACGTCCGGACGACTCCCCCGCTCGGAGGAGCCGCCCGGACGTGGTCGGTCGTCGGGGTGGTGCGCTTCCGTCAGAAGCCCAGGGCCTGTGCCCGCCGCTTCACCTCACGGCCGCGGTCGCCGCGCAACGCCTCGATGGGCGTGCCGGGCAGGGTCTCGTCCTCGGTGAACAACCACCGCAGGATCTCTTCGGTCGAGAAGCCGGAGTCGCGCAGCACCGTGATGGTGCCGGGCAGCCCCTTCACCACGCCTCCGGCGGCGAGGAACTGGGCGGGGACGACGAGGACACCGTCACGGCGCTCGGCGAGCAGCTGACCGTCGCGCAGCAACTGGTGGACTCGGTTGATCGGCAGGCCAAGACGCTCGGCGACCTCGGGGAGGGGCAGGACCTCCAGGTCGGGAGCCAGCACATCCGCAGCGGCAGGAATCGCACTCACGTGCGTCACGATGCCACAACGACGTGCGCGATGCCCTGCGCCAACCGGGTGGTGGCGGTACACCCGCGGGTCGGCTTGCGGACACCCACCGTTCCGCTCGACTTTGACACGGATCCCACACGCGCGCGTGGGATGCTCCAGCGCACAGCATCGGTCGGCACCACCCACCGTACGATCCACGGCTGTGGAAAGGTCGGCGACGAACGTGATCGGCGGGCTGCTCGAACAACGCTACCGGGTCGGCGCCCTGGTGGCGCGGGGCGGCATGTCCACCGTGTACCGAGGTGTGGACACCCGCCTGGAGCGCACCGTGGCCATCAAGGTCATGGACCCCAGGTTCTCCGCCGACCCGCAGTTCGTGGCGCGGTTCGAGCGCGAGGCGCGGGCGGCGGCGAAGCTGCACCACCCGGGCGTGGTGCAGGTGCACGACCAGGGCGTGGACGAGGACCGGGTCTACCTGGTCATGGAGCTGGTCGACGGCGGCACGCTGCGGGACCTGCTCACCGCGCGCGGCAAGCTCGACGTGGCGCTGGCGCTCACCGTGCTGGAGAAGGTCCTCTCGCCGCTCGCCGCGGCGCACCGGGCCGACCTCGTGCACCGGGACGTGAAGCCGGAGAACGTGCTCATCGGCCCGAACGGCACGGTGAAGGTCGCCGACTTCGGCCTGGTCCGCGCCGTGTCCACGGCCGGTGTGACCAGCGACACCATGATCCTGGGCACGGTCGCCTACCTCTCCCCCGAGCAGGTCACCACGGGGACCACGGACGCGCGCAGCGACGTGTACTCGGCGGGCGTGCTGCTGTACGAGATGCTGACGGGCGCGCCGCCGTACGTCGGCGACAACGCCATCTCGGTGGCCTACCGGCACGTGAACGACGAGGTGCCGCCGGTGCCGGACGTGCCCGCCGAGGTGGCGGAGCTGGTGCGGCGGGCGACCCGCAAGGAGCCGTTCCTGCGGCCCGCGGACGCCGAGTCGTTCCTGTCCGAGGTGGAGACCGCGCGGGCGAAGCTGGGCCTGGCGCTGGTGGACGTGCCGGTGCCCGCCCCCGCGCCGCAGGCCGCCGCCGCGCCCGCCGCGCCCGCCGAGGAGGCCACGGAGCACGTGCCCGCGCCGGTCGGGCCGGCCGAGCGGACGGTGCGGGTGGAGCCGGTGCGGGTGGGCGCGGGCGTGCCGTTCGCCGAGCCGACCGTGCCGGTGCACCGACCCAACCCGCTCGTGCCGCCGCCCACCGGCCCGCAGGGCACCCGGGCGATCCCCAGGGCGGCGCTGATCGCCCCGCCGGAGCCCCAGCCGGTCGGGCCGCAGCCGCCCCCGCCGGGCCGTCCGCGCCCCAAGAGGCCGCCGAAGAAGAAGACGCCCGAACAGCTCTACGAGGAGATGCGGGCGCGCAGCAAGCGGCAGTTCATCACGTGGATCAGCGTCGTCGCGGTGGTCGCGGTCATCATCGGCGTCACGAGCTGGTGGCTGGTGGTCGGCCGGGTGACCACCGTGCCGGACCTGGTCGGCAAGGACGAGGCCACGGCCACCGCGCTGCTGGACGAGGCGTCGTTGAAGAAGACGCTGCGCACCGAGAACAGCGACACCGTGCCCAGCGGCCAGGTGATCAGCACCGACCCGCCCGCCGGCACCGAGGCGACCCGCGGTGACCTGGTGCGGCTCGTGGTGTCCGCGGGCAAGCCGGTCGTGCCGCAGGTCAACGCCGGGGTCGAGGTCGCCGCGGCCGAGCGGGAGATCACCTCGGTCGGGCTGAAGCCGCAGCTCAACCCCGCCGAGGACGCGTTCAGCGACCGCGTGCCCAAGGGCAAGGTGGTGACGCTCAAGCCCGCGCCCGGCACGCCCGTGCCGATCGGTTCCGCGGTGACGATCGTGCTGAGCAAGGGCCCCGAGCCCAAGCCGGTGCCGAGCGTGATCGGCAAGTCGAAGGACGAGGCGTTCGCCGAGCTGAGCGCGGCCGGGTTCGAGCCGGTCGAGGGCACGCCGGAGCCGTCGGACAAGGTCGAGGGCGGCAAGGTCGTCCGCACCGACCCGCCGGCGGGCACGAACCTGCCGCCGACGAACCGCCGGGTGACCGTCTTCGTGGCCCCCGAGGGGGTGACCGTGCCGCACGTCGAGGGCAAGACGGTCAAGGAGGCGAAGAAGATCCTGGAGGAGGCCGGCCTGAAGGTCGACGTCCAGTTCAACAACCGCGACCGGGCCCGCGTGGTGAACCAGTCGGTGCGGGCCGGCGAGCGCGTGCCGAAGGACACCAAGATCACCATCATCGGGGTGTAGGCCGGGCGGGGCCCGGCGGGACGGCCCCCGGGGCCGCGCGCCCGGCCCCGCGGTGGGGGGGCGGGGGGGCGC
>NZ_JBHYXZ010000053.1:12900-26312 GCF_042752395.1 Actinosynnema sp. NPDC059335
ACCACACCCCCACACCCCCACAACCCCGATATGTGTTGTTTTGGGGGGGGCTGTTTTTTTTTACCCCCCCCCCCCCCCCCCCCCGGGGGGGGGGGGCCCACGTCGTCGATCGGGTCCGGGTCAGCTGCGCAGCATCTCCGCGACCAGGAACGCCAGCTCCAGCGACTGCTGCGTGTTGAGCCGCGGGTCGCAGGCGGTCTCGTAGCGGCCCGCCAGGTCGAGGTCGGAGATCTCCTGCGCGCCGCCCAGGCACTCGGTGACGTCCTCGCCGGTCAGCTCGATGTGGATGCCGCCGGGGTGGGTGCCCAGCCGCCGGTGCACCTCGAAGAAGCCCTGCACCTCGTCCACGATCCGGTCGAAGTGCCGGGTCTTGTAGCCGGTGGACGACTCGTGCGTGTTGCCGTGCATCGGGTCGCACTGCCAGATGACCTGGTGGCCGGAGGCGGTGACCTTCTCCACGATCGGGGGCAGCACGTCGCGCACCTTGCCGTTGCCCATGCGGCTGATCAGCGTCAACCGGCCGGGCTGGTTGTGCGGGTCGAGCCGCTCGACGTACTCGACGGCCATCTCCGGCGTGGTCGACGGGCCGATCTTCAACCCGATCGGGTTGGACAGCAGCTCGGCGAACGCGATGTGCGCGCCGTCGAGCTGCCGGGTGCGCTCGCCGATCCACAGGAAGTGCGACGACAGGTCGTACAGCCTGGGCTGGTCGCCGCTCGTGTCCAGGCGCAGCAGGGCCCGCTCGTAGTCGAGCAGCAGCGCCTCGTGCGAGGCGAAGATCTCGGTCGTGTGCAGCGACGCGTCGTTCACGCCGCACGCCGACATGAACCGCAGGCCGCGGTCGATCTCGCCGGCCAGGGCCTCGTACCGCTCGCCGGCGGGCGACTGGCGGACGAAGTCCTTGTTCCAGTCGTGCAGCCGGTGCAGGTCGGCCATGCCGGCCGTGGTCATGGCCCGCAGCAGGTTCATCGCCGCGCCCGCGTTGGCGTAGGCGCGGATCATCCGGGACGGGTCCGGCACACGGGCCTCGGGCGTCGCGACCAGCGAGTTCACGATGTCGCCGCGGTAGGACGGCAGGCCGAGCGCGTCGATGCCCGACGAGCGCGGCTTGGCGTACTGGCCCGCGATGCGGCCGATCTTCACCACCGGCAGGCTCGCGCCGTAGGTGAGCACGACGGCCATCTGCAGCAGGGTCCGGACGTTCGCGCGGATGTGCGGCTCGGTGTTGTCCGCGAACGTCTCCGCGCAGTCGCCGCCCTGCAGCAGGAACGCCTCGCCGCGGGCGACCTCGGCCAGGTTGTCGCGCAGCCGGTCGATCTCGGCCGGCACGGTGATCGGCGGCACGCTCTCGAGCACGGTCCGCACCTTGCGCACCTGCTCGGCGTCGGGCCACTCCGGCTGCTGCGCGGCCGGGCGGCTCAACGCGTCGTCCAGGCGGTCGCGCAGCTCGGGTGGCAGGGGCGGAAGCTCGGGAAGCGTGTCCACGGGCACGTCCACGGTCCAGTTCACACGTTAAAGATAGCTGCCCACATGGAGAGACGGACGCGGGTCCACGTGTGCATGATGTGGACCATGCCGGACACCCGATTGGACGATGACACGGCGGCCAGGCTCCTGCGGACCGCGGTGGACAACCTCCGGCGGGACTACCCGGCGCACTGGTCGCACGTGGTGACCGGCGACGCGGACCTGGTGCCGCAGCGGGTGCTGCACCCGATCTTCGCCGGGTCGTTCGACTGGCACTCGTGCGTGCATCAGACCTGGTTGGCGGTCCGCCTGCTGCGCCTGCGGCCCGGGATCGAGGGCGCGGACGACGCCCGCCGGGCGCTGGACTCGCTGATCACCGAGGAGCACGCCCGGGTCGAGGCGGCGTTCTTCGACGGGCCCAACGGGGGCTTCTGGGAGCGCCCGTACGGGTGGGCGTGGCTGCTGGTGCTCGATGCGGAACTCCGCACCTGGGACGCGCCGTGGGCGACGGCGCTGCGGCCGTTGAGCGCGGTGCTGCGTGACCGGTATCTCGCCAAGGTGGCGGGCGCGCGGCTGCCGGTCCGGACCGGCACGCACGGCAACACGGCGTTCGCGACCGGGCTGGTGCTCGACGCGGCACGGGCCGTGGGCGACGAGGAGCTGGCCGGGGCGTGCGCGGAGGCGGCGTTGCGGTGGCACCGGGAGGACGCCGGCTACGGCGGGTTCGAGCCGGACGCGGCGGACTTCCTCTCGCCCGCGCTGACCGAGGCCGACCTGGTGCGGCGGGTGCTGCCGGCCGGGGCGTTCACCGCCTGGTTCGAGGCGTTCCTGCCGAACCTGGAGGACGCGCGCTGGAAGGTGCTGCGCGAGCCGGTGCCCGTGGACGACCCCGCCGACCCCCACGGCTCGCACCTGGTGGGCCTCGCGCTGTCGCGGGCCTGGCAGTGGCGCGCCGTCGCCGACGCGCTGCCCGCCGGGCACCGCTACGCCGACCTGGCCCGCACCGCCGCCGACGTGCACCGGGAGGCCGGTCTGGGGCACGTGTTCGGGCACGGCTACTACGCCGAGCACTGGCTGGGCACCTTCGCCGCCTACCTGCACCTGGGCGCGTTCACCAACCGCTGACCACCCGCGTGCCCGGCTCGTCCCGCTCCACCGGCCGCCTCCCCCGGCCCCGCCCCGCTCCACCGGCCGCCTCGCCCGGCCTCGCCCGCTGCCACCGGTCGCCTCCCCGCCCCGGTTCGCCGGCCGCCTCGCCCGGCCCCGCCCCGCTCCACCGATGACCGGCCACTTCCCACCGCCCCGCCTCCGACGCGAAGCGCCCCCGGACCGAACCGGTCCGGGGGCGCTCGTCGATCCGGCGCGCGGCGGGATCAGCCGAAGAAGACCTCGGCCTCCTCGTAGCGCTCCAGCGGGACGGTCTTCAGCTCCGCGGTCGCCTCGGACAGCTTGACCCGGACGATGTCGGTGCCGCGCAGCGCGACCATGACGCCGAAGTCGCCCTCGGCGACCGCGTCCACGGCGTGCAGGCCGAACCGGGTGGCGAGCACGCGGTCGTAGGCGGTCGGGATGCCGCCGCGCTGCACGTGGCCCAGCACGACCGCGCGGGACTCCTTGCCGGTCCGCTCGGCGATCTCCTCGGCCAGCCAGGTGCCGATGCCGCCCAGCCGGACGTGGCCGAACGCGTCCTTCTCGCCGGAGTGCAGCACCTCCGCGCCGCCCTCGGGCATCGCGCCCTCGGCCACGACGATGATCGGGGCGAACTGGCGCTCGAAGCGCCGCTCCACCCACTCCACGACCTTGTCGACGCTGAACTTCCGCTCGGGGACGAGGATCACGTTCGCGCCGCCGGCCAGGCCGGAGTGCAGCGCGATCCAGCCCGCGTGGCGGCCCATGACCTCGACCACCAGCGCGCGGTGGTGCGACTCGGCGGTCGTGCGCAGCCGGTCGATCGCCTCGGTGGCGATGTGCACGGCGGTGTCGAAGCCGAAGGTGTAGTCGGTCGCGCCCAGGTCGTTGTCGATGGTCTTCGGCACGCCCACGACGCCGATGCCGTCGTCGGTGAGCCGCTTGGCGACGCCGAGGGTGTCCTCGCCGCCGATCGCGATCAGCGCGTCGACCTTGTTCGCCGCGAGCGTCTCGCGGATGCGGTCGACACCGCCGTCGATCTTGTACGGGTTGGTGCGCGACGAGCCGAGGATGGTGCCACCCCTGGTGAGGATGTCCTCCACGTCGTCGAGGCCGATCGGCTTGGTCAGGTTCTCGACCGGCCCCTGCCACCCGTTGCGGAAGCCCACGATCTCCCAGCCGTGGGTCTCGATGCCCTTGCGGACCACACCGCGGATGACCGCGTTGAGGCCGGGGCAGTCGCCACCGCCGGTGAGCACACCAATGCGCATTTGCTTAGCCAATCTCTTCTCGTGGCGAGGGTCACCCAAGACTGACACGCCCTGGATCGGTGCAGCAAGCGAGGGTCCACCTACCGGACCGCGAAACCCCGCCGCAGCCGTTCGGTCTCGATCACCTTCCACCGCGCGAGGTTGTGCCGCGCGTCGGCCAGCGCGTCGTGCGCGTCCGCGGGGGCCTGCGGCAGGCGGGGTTTGCCCACGTCCTCCCAGCGCTGGCGCAGGTCGCGGGTGAACCGGGGCAGGCAGCGCGGCAGCGCGGGCATCGGGCCCCACAGCTGCGCCAGCGCCACGTGGTCGTAGGCCGCGAACCACGCCCACAGCTCGATGTCGTCCCGGTTGGCCTTGGGGCCGCCGAGGAAGTCCAGCAGGTCGGCGCGGATCCGCTCCCGGCTGCGCCAGGCCCGGTCGGCGGGCGGCGGCAGCTGGTTCAGCACGTTCGCGCGCACCCACGGACCGGCCTTGGCCGGGTCGAACTCGGTGGAGACGGCGTAGAACTCGCGGCCTTCCTCGTCGACCACCCCGATGGAGACGAGGTCGATGGTGACCCCGTCCTCGATGAACTCACAGTCGTAGAAGAACCGCACCCCGTCAGCCTAGGGGGTCTCGGTCAGCTCGCCTTCGCCTCGGGCAGCCGGTCCGCCTCAGGCGGCTGCCCGCCGTCGCCCTGCGCCTCCTTGGCCTTGGCCGCGTAGACGTCGACGTACTCCTGCCCGGACAGCTCCATCAGGGCGTACATGATCTCGTCGGTGATGGACCGCAGCACGAACCGGTCACCGGACAGGCCCGCGTACCGGGAGAAGTCCAGCGGCTTGCCGATCTTGATCCGGATCGGGTACGGCCGCCACATCTTCGAGCCGATGGGGTTGGCCTTGTCCGTGCCGAACATCGCGACCGGGATGACCGGCGCGCCGGACTCCAGCGCGATCCACGCGACGCCGACCTTGCCCTTGTAGAGGCGGCCGTCGGGCGACCGGGTGCCCTCGGGGTAGATGCCGAGCAGCTTGCCCTCGCGCACGATCCGCACGCCGGTGTCGAGCGCGCCCTGGGCCGCCGACGCGCTGGACCGGTCGATCGGCACCTGGCCGACGCCGGAGAAGAACCAGCGCTGGAGCCTGCCCTTCAGGCCCTTGCCCGTGAAGTACTCGATCTTGGCCGGGAAGGTGACCCGCCGCGACAGCTTCAGCGGGAGGAAGAACGAGTCGGAGACCGCGAGGTGGTTGCTCGCCAGGATGGCCCCGCCCTCCTTGGGGATGTTCTCCGCGCCCTCGATGATCCGCGGTCGGAAGAACAGCTTCAGGAGCGGCCCGAGAAAGATGTGTTTCATCAACCAGTAGAGCACCGCTGGGAGCGCCTCCTCGACGTGCTTGATCCCCGCCGTCAGCCTACGGATCCGATGGCGCAAGACACAACGAAGACCCGCGCGGAAGCGGTACGGTCCCAAGGTCCACCGGCTGCCGTAACCCGCAACACAGCGGCGTCGTGCGACGATGGCACTGGCAGAGGATTGGCCTTCACGACCCGGAGGGCTGGAGCACGCCGATGAACTCCCGACGCGACTCGACCGACGGCCCGGAGGGCGTGGACGCGGCCTTCGCCGAGATCGTGGCGGGTCTGGAACGCGAAGGCGTGGGCAGGCAGAGCTGGCCCGACGCGGTCGAGCCGGACGACGCCGACGAGGCGGAGCCCGCGCGTCCCGTGCGCCCCGAGGGCCAACCCGCCGTCGCCACGGCCGACGACGACCCGGACTCGTACCCCGACGACCCGGACGACCACTACGTGCCGCCGGACCCGCCGCCGCTGCCCGCGTTGCGGCCGGGCACGATCGCGGCGCTGGTGCTGATCCTGCTGGGCGTGGTGGTGCTGCTGTTCCCGGGCCTGTTCGGCCTGACCGGCGCGGTGGGCACGCCGTTGGCCCTGGTCGTGATGTGCGCCGGCGCGGCGTGGCTGATCCTGCGCATGCGCAACACCCCACCACCGGACTCGGGCTGGGACGACGGCGCCGTCCTCTAACCCCCGCGCGTGTCCTACCTCCAGAACGCGCGTGTCCTACGTTCGCGTCACGCGTGTCCTACGTTCGGGTCGCGTGAGTCCTACGTTCGCGTCGCGTGAGTCCTACGTTCAGAACACCCGAGTTCAACACTCACGACGTCCACGGCCGGGCGGCTGCGTGTCCTGAGCGTTGAACTCGGGGTGCCTGAACGTAGGACTCACGCGTTCTGAACGTAGGACTCACGCGTTCTGGAGGTAGGACACGCGCGTTCGGAACGTAGGACACGCGGGGTTAGGAGCCGATCAGCAGGCGGATCGTGTAGCCCTCGGGGTCGCGGGTCATGATCACGTCGCGGCACGTCCGGTGGGTCAGCCACAGGCCCACGCCGGCCGTGGTGGTGCGGTCGGTCGGCACCAGGCCCGCCAACGGCGACGACGGCCCCTCACCCCGGTCCGTCACGGCCACCAGCACGTGCGACGGCCCCGCCCACGCCCGCAGCCGCACGGGCGGCCGCCCGTGGCACTGCGCGTTGGTCACGGCCTCGCTCGCCGCGTACACGATGTCGTCCACCTCGTCGTGGCTCAGCCGCGCCACGCCGCACGCCGCCGTCACCGCCCGCCGCGCCTCGGCGGGCGTGGGGTCGGTCAGCTCGACCGCGGGCAGCCCGGCCTCGAACGCCGTCGGCCCGGCCGTAGGCAACGCCCACGACGTGCGGAAACGCGGGTTCGCCAGGTGCGACCCGTCCGTCCCGGCCACGTGCGGGTGCGTGCGCGCCACGTCCGCCAGCACCCGGGCCGGCGTGGTCCGCAGGTCGTACGGGCACAGCCCCCACAGCGGGAACTCGTCGAACACGTCGTTCACCGCCGCCTCGTACCGCGACCACCAGTCCCACGACGCGCCGACGCCGGGGTGCGGCACGTCGCCCACCACCCGGATCTGCGTCACGCCCGCGTACTCCGCGAACAGCTTCCGGTACGCCACGATGGCCTCGGTGGGCCGGTCGTACTGGTCGGCGCCGGCCAGGAACACGACGCCGGACGGGTCGGCCACCGCCTCGCGGACCAGGCGCTCGTTGTCCGGCCGGCACGCCACGACCACCGGCTCGCCCGCCGCCACGCCGTCGTCCACGAACGGCAGCACGATCGACCTGAAGTCGTCGTCGCTGGCGTAGAAGGCGGTTTCGTGGAAGTAGCCGACGTGCCCGGTTGCCGCGCCGGTCCTCATCGGGGCTCCACGGCGCCGGAGGTGCGCATCCCGCGATGCTACGCGTTGCGGAAGGTCAACGGTGACGGCCGTTGCGCGCTGTGCGCTCGGCCACGTCCCGGGCCAGGGTCGCCACGCCCACGATCCCCGCGTCGTCGCCGAGCTGGGCGGTCCGGATGCGGGCCAACGGCCGGTGCCCGGCGCCGGTCACCACGGCCGCGTAGCGCTCCCGGGCGTCGTCCAGGAACAACGGCGCGGACTCCGACACGCCACCGCCGATCACCACGACCTCGGGGTCGTACACGTCGGCGACCAGCGCCAACCCCTCCCCCAGCCACCGCGCCAGGTCCGCCATCGCGCGTTGCGCCAGCGGGTCGCCGTCACGCGCCGCGCCCGCCACCCGACGCCCCGTCACCGCCCGCGAGTCGCCCAGCGCCTCCCGCGCCAGCACGGTCGACTGGCCGGGGTAGCGGGCCAGCAGCTCGACCGCCGTGGTGCTCAGCGCCGTGCCGCTGCAGTACCGCTCCCAGCACCCGCTCTTGCCGCACGGGCACGGCCGGCCGTCCGGCACGAGCCGCAGGTGGCCCAGCTCCGGGGCCACGCCGTGCGCGCCGCGGAACACCCGGCCGTCGATCAGCAGCGCGCCGCCGATCCCGGTGCCGATGGCGACCAGCGCGGCGATCCGCGCGCCCCGCGCCGCGCCGAACCGGTGCTCGCCCAGCGCGGCCGCGTTCGCGTCGTGCTCCAGCACCACGGGCATGCCGACGCGTCGGGAGATCCGCTCGGCCACCGGGGCCTGCCGCCACGCCAGGTGCGGCGCGAACCGCACGGTCCGCCGGTCGGAGGCCACGAACCCGGCCACGGCCAGGCCGACGGCCGCGACGCGGTGCCGGGCCGCCAGCTCGGCCACGGCCGTGCCGATGGCCTCCTCCAGCGCCTCCTCGCCGCTGGGCGTCGCCGCGCGGGCCGTGTCGAGCACCGCGCCGTCGCCGTCGACCACCCCCGCCCGGACGCTCGTCCCGCCGACGTCGACGCCGACAGTCAGCACTGCGACCGCCGCACCACGGGTATGTGCTGCACCCTGGGCTTCGCGGGTCTGCCGGGCTCGCCGTCCACCCCGGACGTGCCCGGATCGGACGTTCCCGCACCCGCGGTTCCCGTGCCGGCGGACGGACCCGGCGCGGGCTCGGCCAGCGCCGCCCGCAGCACCGCGATCAGCCCGGCGACGTGCTCGGCGGCCTTCGCGGCCAGCTCCGACCGGTCGCCGCGGGCCAGCGCCACCGCGTTGCACAACGGGCACCAGCCGCACGTCCTGGTGTCGTGGTCGCCCTCGGCGGCGGCCACCCGGTGCAGCCACGGCTGCGCCCGCTCGGCGGCCGCGTCGAGCAGCAGGCGCAGTTCCTCGGCGAGCTTCGGGTCCACGTGCCTCACCGCATCCACAGCTCGGGGTCGGGGGCGAACCGCACCGCCAACCCGGTGTCGTCCAGCTCCGCGCCGGTCACCAGGCAGCGCCTGAGCAGCGACGGCAGCGCGACGAGCCGGCGCCTGCCGTCCACGGTGACGGCCAGGTCGTCGCCCACCCGCGCCAGGTCCAGCGACGAGTCGCCGACCGGCAGCGCGAGGCGCAGCGTGTACTCCAGCTCGCCGGTCCGCTCGACCGACAGCAGCGGTTCGTCGGCGGCGTCGCCGGCCAGCGGGTCGCGCCCCTCGTAGAGGCCCTTGGCGAGGTCCAGCAACGCGGCCGTGCCGACGGGCTCGGCGGCCCGGTGCCCCACCGCGGCGACCGGCCCGAGGTCGGCCAGCCCGGCCAGCACGGCGTCCTGCTCGGCCCGGCGGGTGCGCAGCCACGCGGCCGCCGGTCCGGGGTCGTCGCCGGGGTCGGGCACGACCCGGTTGGCCACCACGCCGTCGACCCGGATGCCCTGGAGCGCGAGCGCCGTCACGGTCCGCCTGGTCTCCGCCGCGACCACCCGCTCGGGGGTCAGCACGAGCCGCACGCTGGTCGCGGGCGAGGTCAGCAGGTCGCGCAGCTGCGCCAGGTCCTCCGCGAGCCGGCCCAGCGCGTCGGCGGTCGCGTCCCACCGCTCGACCGAGCCGCTGCCGGCGACGCCGGCCAGCAGCCCGCGCACCACCCGGCGGTGGGTGGGGAAGAGCCGTTCCAGGTAGGACGCGAACGCCTCGGGCAGCGCGAGCAGGCGCAGCGTCTCGGCGGTCGGGCCGCAGTCCACGACCACGACGTCCCACGGCCCGCCGCTCGCCAGCCGCCGCACCTCCGACAGCGCCAGCAGCTCCTCGACGCCGGGCAGGACGGTCAGCTCCTCGGCGTCCAGCTCGTCCACGCCCGCGCCGGCGAGCACGGTCCGCAGGTGGCCGCGCAGGTCGCGCCAGGCGTCGTCGACGAGCGCGCGCGGATCGACCTGGGCCGCGTGCAGACCGCCCTCGACCTCGGTCGGGTGCGCGGGCAGCGGCACGCCGAACGCGTCACCGAGCGAGTGCGCGGGATCGGTGGACACGACCAGCGCCTTGCGGCCACCGGCGGCGAGCGCGGTGGCGGTGGCGGCGGCCAAGGTCGTCTTGCCGACCCCGCCCTTGCCCGTGAAGAGCAGCAGTCGGGCGCTCATCCAGCGTTGTCCACCCGGTTTTCCACCCGTCGCTTCAGCTCCTTGAGCGCGGTGTCCATGATCATCTTCTCGGCCTTGCGGCGGAACAGGCCGATCATGGGCACGACGAGCTGCACCGACAGGGTGTAGGTGACCTCGGTCGAGCCGCCCCGCGGCGACAGCGCGTAGCTGCCCTCCTGCGACTTCTGCATCTGGCCCCGGACCAGGTGCCACGAGATCCGGCTCGGCGACCACTCGTCGTAGGCGAGCACGTACTCGTCCTTGATCGGACCCTGGTCGATGTTGAACTTGACCTGGGTCGCGCGGCCGTCCGCCCCGGTCTCCAGCACCTCGGCGCGCTTCACCCCGTTGGCCCACTCGGGGTAGGCGTCGAAGTCGGCGATGACCGCCGCGATCTCCTCGGGCGTCGCGTCGATGACGATGGACTGGGTGGACTCGTCGGCCATGCCGGGGAGGCTACCCGGTGGTTCGGCTCACCAGCGCAACACGTGGGGCGTGCCGGTGCGCTGGAAGTGGCCGACGTTGACGCACTCCGTCCAGCCGACCCGCACCCGGCGCGCCATCGGCTGGTGCACGTGCCCGAACACCGACCAGCGGGGCCGGTCGCGCTCGATCACCTTCAGCAACGACGTGGAACCCAGCTCGGGGCGGCGGGCGACCACGTCGTAGGTCAGCTCGGCCACCGCGGGCGGCACGTGCGTGCACAGCACGTCCACCTCGCCCAGGCCGGCCAGCGCCGCGCCGAACTCCTCCTCCGTGCGCAGGTAGGGCCGCCACGGACCCCGTCTGTTCGGCACGTGGCCGGGGTGCAGCAGCGCGCCGCCCGCGAAGCCGAACCGCAGGCCGCCGATCTCGGCCACCTGCCCGTCCAGCACGTGCACGCCGTCGCGGGCGAACAGCGGCCACAGCTCGGGGCTGTCCACGTTGCCCGGCGTGGCGTAGGTGGGCGCGCTCATCACCGCGAACAGCGCGGTGTACTGCTCCATGATCGCCTCTTGGACGACGTCCGCGGCGTTGTCCAGGCTCTCCCACAGCGACCGCATGTAGCGGACCGTCTCCGGCCCGAACCGGCCGCGCCGCAGCCGGGCGAACACCTCGACCTTCTCCGCGCCGAACACCCGGCCGAGGATCCCCTTGCCGTGGTCGTAGTAGTCGACGAAGTCGACCAGGTCGCCGAGCACGACCAGCGCGTCCGCGCCGTCGCCCGCGCGGGCCAGCGCCTCCGCGTTGCCGTGGACATCCGAGACGACGTGAACCCGCACGAGTCCCAAATCTACGGCAGCGGCGGCGCCACCCCGGGGGCCCGGCCGGCTTCCAAGATCATTTTTAGGCCGAGCGACACCTCCTTGGCGGCCAACTGGCGTCGGCGGACCTCGCGCCGCACCCGCCGGTCGGACGCACCGGCCGGCAAGTCGGCACGCAGGAAGTAATGCAGCAGGGTGCCGTCCAGGACCGGCTCCAGCCACACCTCCATCGTTCCGACGAGCGCGCCGCCGACCGTCCAGCGCAACCCCTCAGTGCCCCGATCGGCGTATACCTCGAGGGTGAGGTCCGGCCAGAACCGCGCCCACGCGGCGGGCGGCGCGAAGGCGGCCGCGACCACCGCGGGCGGCACTGCGAGGAAGGTCTCGTCCACGACGTCGACACTGGGCACGGGAGGGAAGAGTGCCACGACACGATTACGGAACCAGGGGCCGGCCTGGTGTATCGCCGGAATCACAGGCTAGGTTTCCCCACCGGTAACAAACAACGTCCGGAGGTCGACGTGCGCGAGTTCAGCGTCCCCGCCACCGCCACTGTGGCTGCCGAGGAGAACCTCACCGACATGGTGTGGGCGAACGCGGAGCGCTTCGGCAACGCCGTCAGCTTCCGCCGTCGCGTGGACGGGACATGGGTCGACGTCACCGCCCGCGACTTCGCCGCGCAGGTCCTCGCGGTCGCCAAGGGTCTGGTCGCGGCGGGGCTCCAGCCCGGCGAGCGGGTGGGCCTGATGTCCAAGACCCGCTACGAGTGGACGCTGCTGGACTTCGCCATCTGGCACGCGGGCGGCGTCGTGGTGCCGATCTACGAGACCTCCTCGGCCGAGCAGGTCGAGTGGATCCTGTCCGACTCCTCGGCCAAGGCCGTGTTCGTGGAGACCTCCGAGCACCGCGCCACGGTCGACTCCGTCGTGGCGGGCCTGCCCGAGGTCCGGCACGTGTGGCAGATCGACGGTCCGTCCGGCGACGCGGCGGGCGCGATCGACGAGCTGACCGCGCTGGGCGCGTCGGTGTCCGACGACGACGCGCGCGCCCGGCGCAAGACGGTCGGCGCGGACGACACGGCGACCATCGTCTACACCTCCGGCACCACCGGCCGCCCCAAGGGCTGCGAGCTGACCCACCGCAACCTGCTGTCCGAGGTGCGCGGCGGGATCACCGCGTTCCCGCAGCTCATGCAGGCCGGCAACTCGCTGCTGGTGTTCCTGCCGCTGGCGCACATCCTGGCCCGCGCGCTGTCGGTGTGCGGCGTCTACACGCGGGTCACCATGGGCCACACCGCCGACGTGAAGAACCTGGTGGACGACCTCCAGTCGTTCCGCCCCACGTTCGTGGTGGCCGTGCCGCGCGTGTTCGAGAAGGTCTACAACGGCGCGAAGCAGAAGGCGCACGCGGCGGGCAAGGGCAAGATCTTCGACGCGGCCGAGGCGACCGCGGTGGCCTACAGCCAGGCGCTGGACGCGGGCGGCCCGGGGCTCGGGCTCAAGCTCAAGCACGCGCTGTTCGCCAAGCTCGTCTACAGCAAGCTCCAGGCGGCGCTGGGCGGCCGGTGCACCAACGCGGTGTCGGGCGGCGCGCCGCTCGGCGAGCGGCTGGCGCACTTCTTCCGCGGCATCGGCGTGCCCGTGCTGGAGGGCTACGGCCTCACCGAGACCAGCGCCGCGGCCTGCGTGAACACCGCGGCGGCGTTCCGGGTGGGCACGGTCGGCCGGCCGGTCGTCGGCACCGCGATCCGCATCGCCGAGGACGGCGAGATCCTGATCAAGGGCGACATCGTGTTCCGCAGCTACTGGAACAACGAGCAGGCCACGTCGGAGGCGCTGGAGGACGGCTGGTTCCACACCGGTGACCTGGGCGAACTCGACGACGACGGCTTCCTGAAGATCACCGGCCGCAAGAAGGAGATCATCGTCACGGCCGGGGGCAAGAACGTCTCGCCCGCCGTGCTGGAGGACCGCCTGCGCGCCCACCCGCTGATCAGCCAGTGCATGGTGGTCGGCGACGCGCAGCCGTTCATCGGCGCGCTGATCACCATCGACCCCGAGTTCTTCCCCGCCTGGAAGGAGCAGAACGGCAAGCCGGCGTCGGCGACGGTGGCGGAGCTGGTCGAGGACGAGACCCTGCGCGGCGAGATCCAGGCCGCCGTGGACGAGGCCAACCAGGCGGTGTCCAAGGCGGAGGCGATCAAGAAGTTCCGCATCCTGCCGGTCGACTTCACCGAGGCGGGCGGCGAGATGACCCCCAGCCTGAAACTCCGCCGCGCCGTCGTGGCGAGCACCTACAAGCAGGACATCGAAGCCATCTACACGAGCTGACCCCACCCCACCCGCGGCCTCGCCGCCGTCTGCGGAGCAGCGGCAATTGAGCACAGACGAGTGGCGCGCGCCCCCCCCCCCGCGGGCCCCCCCCCCCCCCCACAATCCCTCGCACACAGCGTCGACCCCATCCTCTAGTTTTTTAACGC
>NZ_JBHYXZ010000053.1:26322-50311 GCF_042752395.1 Actinosynnema sp. NPDC059335
CCCCCCCGCCCCCCGCCCCGCCCCCCGGGGGCGGGCGCGGCGGCGGCGCGGCGGGCGCGCCCTCCCGCCCCGGCGCGGGCGCCCCCCGCGGCGGGGGCGCCCGCCCGCGCGACCCCCAGTGATCGCGTATCCGCTGACGCGGACCCGAGAAGTTTTGTTGTCCCGGTCCCCCAACCGGGACGCTTCACAGAGTGCCCGAGCGCGCTGTCGTATCGCTGACGCGGCGATGACTCCTGCCGTCAGCGCCCGCCCTAGGCTGTGCGGCGGGAGGGCGAACGAGGGGACGCAAACGGATGGGCGCTGGGCCGTGGTTCGGCCTTCTCGGTCCACTTGAAGTGCGCATACAGGGTCAACGGGTGCCGGTGCGGGCGGGTAAGCACCGGGCGTTGCTGGCCGCCCTGGCGCTGCGCGCGGGACGTGTTGTCTCAATTGGCGAGCTGGTGTCGTTCCTGTGGGGCGACGACCCGCCGGCACGCACCCGCGGCACGTTGCAGACCTACGTCATGCGGTTGCGGCAGCTGCTGGGCGACCCGTCGTTGATCCGGACCACTTCGGACGGCTACCGGCTCGTCGTGCCGCCGGAGCGGGTGGACGTGCACCGGTTCACCACCACCGCGGGCCTGGCGCGGCAGGCCGCGCGGTCCGGTCACCCGGGCGACGCGGCCGAGCTGTACGCCGAGGCGTTGGGCCTGTGGCGCGGCCCGGCGCTGTCGGACGTGCCGTCGGAGGTGTTGCGCGACGAGGAGGTGCCGCGGCTGGCCGAGCGGCTGCTGGTGGCGCACGAGGAGCGCAACGACGTCGAGCTGGCGCTGGGCAACCACGAGCGGCTGGTGCCGGTGCTGCGGACGCTCACCACGGACCACCCGCTGCGCGAGCGGTTCTGGGCCCAGCTCATGGTGGCGCTGTACCGGGGCAGCAGGCAGGCCGAGGCGCTGGAGGCGTTCCGGGCGGCCGCGCGGCTGCTGGACGAGCAGCTCGGCATCGAGCCCGGCGCGGCGCTGCGCGAGCTGCACCAGGCGATCCTGGTCGGCGACCCGAGCCTGGCCGCGCCGCCCGAGCGGGACGACCCGGACGTGCCGGACCAGCTGCCGCCGGACGTGCCGGGGTTCGTCGGCCGCGACGATCCGGTCGACCGGATCACCCGGCTGATCGCGCCGGACGAGCCGCGCACCGCGGTGCCGATCGTGGCGCTGACCGGCGGGCCGGGGGTGGGCAAGACCGCGTTGGCGGTGCACGTGGCGCACCGGCTGAAGGACCGGTTCCCGGACGGGCGGCTGTACGTGGACCTGCGCGGGTACGCGTCCGGCCCGGCCACGCCGGTGGTCGAGGTGCTGACCCGGTTCCTGCGCGCGCTGGGCGTGCCGCCGGAGCAGATCCCGGTGGACTCCGACGAGCAGAGCGGCCTGTTCCGGTCGTTGCTGTCGGGTAGGCGGATGCTGCTGGTGCTGGACAACGCGGCCGCGCCGGACCAGGTGCGCCCGCTGCTGCCCGGCGCGGCGAGCTGCCCGGTGCTGGTGACGAGCCGGGACGACCTGCGGGGGCTGATCGCCGTGGACGGCGCGCGTCGGGTCGGGCTGGACGTGTTCGAGCCGCACGAGTCGTTGGCGCTGCTGCGCCGGTCCGGGCGGGCGGCGGAGGAGCTGGCGCGGCGGTGCGGGCACCTGCCGTTGACGTTGGGCGTCGCGGCGGCGGGGGTGGGTCCCGGTTCCGTGGAGCGGTACCTGGAACGGCTCGGCGACCGGCACCCGCTCGACCTGGCCCACGCCGCGCTCACGCCGGGCGCGCGGCGGTTGTTCGCGCTGTTGAGCGTCGTGCCCGGGCCGGACTTCACGGCCGAGGCGGCGGCGAACGCGGCCGACCTGACCGTGTCGGAAGCGGCCGCGCTGCTGGGCGAGCTGGTCGCGGCACGGCTCGTGGGCGCGAACGGCGACCGGTACGCGTTCCACGAGGAGCTGGCGCGGTTCGCCGCCGAACGGGCGGAGGCGGGCGGCGAGGACGTGGGCGCGGCGCGCGTGCGGCTGCTGGAGTTCTACGTGCGGGCGGTGGACCACTGCGCCGAACTGCTGTACCCGGACCTGATGCGGCTGCCCGCGCCGGCCGGGCGGGCGGTGCGGCTGCCGAGGATCGGGACGGCGGCGCAGGCGCGGGCGTGGCTGGACGCGGAGCGGGCCAACCTGACCGCGGCGATCCGGTCCGCCGCCGAGCGCGGCCCGGCCGCGGTGTCGTGGCGGCTGGCGGACGGGTTGCGCGGCTACCTGTGGATCGGCAAGCACGTGACCGAGTGGCTGTCGACCGCGCGGTACGGGCTGGACGCCGCGCACGAGCAGCGGGACGTGGCGGGCGAGGCGGCGATGCACCAGAACCTGGGGACGCTGCACTGGCGGCTGGGCGACTTCGGGACGTCCGTCGCGCACTACACGCGGGCCGTGGAGCTGCACCGGCTGTCCGGCGACCTGGAGTCGGAGGCGGAGGTGCGCGGGAACCTCGGTGTCGTGCGGCTGGAGTCCGGTGACCTGGCGTCGGCGCGCAACGACCTGGAGACGTGCCTGGCGCTGAAGCGGGAGTCCGGCGGGTCGCGGGCGGGCGAGACGGGTGTGCTGACCGGGTTGGGCGTGCTGGCGATCGAGACCGGCGAGCTGGCCGAGGCGGTGGACCTGCTCGGGGAGGCGCTGGCGATCAGCGTGGCGCACGGGCTGCGGGGCAGCGAGGTCACCGCGCTGACCCTGTTGGGCGTGGCGTCACAGCTGATGGGCGAGCCGCAGTGCGCGCTCGACCACCTGTCCGAGGCGTTGCGGCGGGCGACCGAGGCGGGGTTCCGCGAGGCCGCCGCGCGGGCGTTGGAGAGCACGGCGTCCGTGCGGGTCGACCTCGGCGAGTACGCCGAGGCGCTGGACCTGGCCGACCGGGCGTTGGCCGAGCTGCGCGAGGACGGCGACCAGCGGATCACCACCAACGTGCTGGTGGTGATGGCCTCGGCGAACCGGGGCCTGGGCTCCCTGCGCACGGCCGACGAGCAGTTCCAGCAGGCGTTGACCAAGGCGCGCCGGATCGGCTACCTGCCGGGCGAGGCGCGTGCCCTGGTGGGCCTGGCCGGCGTGCGCCGGCTGCTGGGGCAGCTGGACGAGGCCAAGTCCCTCGCCACCCAGGCGGTCACCCTGACCACCCGCCTGGGCCTGCGCGTCACCGAGCAGTCCGCCCGCGCCGAACTGGCCGCCGTCCACCAGTCCCTCCCCACCGACCCCCCGTGAGTCCAACCTCCAGAACGCGTGTGTCCTACGTCCAGAACGCGTGTGTCCTACGTTCAGGACACCCGAATTCAACGCTCGGAACACGCGCCCGGCGACGACCACCCGACCTGAACGTTGAACTCGGGTGTTCCGAACGTAGGACTCTCGTGTTCCGAACGTAGGACACACGCGTTCCGAACGTAGGACACACGCGTTCCGAACGTAGGACACGCGGGGGTTGGGGGGACGACTCACGCGGGGGCGTTGATCAGGGTGGCCAGGCGGTCGGCCAGGTCGTCCCAGCGCCAGTTCGCGGTGACCCACTCACGGCCCGCCGCGCCCATCTTCGCGGCGGCGCCGGGGTCGGCGAGCAGCCCGGCCACGGCCTCGGCCACCTCCGACACCTCCCGCCCGTCCACCACGCGCCCCGTCACGCCGTCCCGCACGGTCTCCGGCGCTCCGCCCGAACGCCCCGCCACGACGGGCAGCCCGGTGGCCGACGCCTCCAGGTACACGATGCCCAGGCCCTCGACGTCCAACCCCCGCCCCCGCGTCCGGCACGGCATCGCGAACACGTCACCGGCGTTGTAGTGCGCGGGCAGCTCCTCCCACGGCACGGACCCGGTCAGCACCACGTGGTCCGCCACGCCGACCGACTCCGCGAGCCGCGCCACGGTCCGCCGGTACGGCCCACCGCCCACGAGCAGCAACGCCGCGCCCGGCACCCGCCGCCGGATCTCCGGCAACGCCCGCACCAGCACGTCCTGCCCCTTGCGCGGCACGAGCCGCGACACGCACACCACCACCGGCCGGTCGCCCAGCCCGTACCGGGCGCGCATCTGCTCCCGCGCCGCGGCCGACGGCGCGAACACCGACGTGTCCACCCCGGACGGCAGGTGCTCCAACGCCGCCAGCGGACCGAACGCCGCCGCGAACCGCGACCGCGTGTACCGGCTCACGAACGTCACCACGTCGGCGTCCGACCCGATGCGCCGCAACGCCTGCCGCGCGCCCGGCAGCATGGACCACCCGACCTCGTGCCCGTGCGTGGACGCCACCACCCGCGAGGCCCCGGCGGCACGCAGCCGTGACGTCATCAACGCCAGCGGGGCCGCCGCCCCGAACCACACGGCGTCGCAGCGCGCTCCCCGCAGGATGTCCGCCGCACGGCGCACGACGTCCGGTGTCGGCAGCATCAACGTCCCGGGGTGCCGCACCACCTCGAACGGCTGCACCGCGTCGAACTCCGGGTGCGAGCCGGCGGGCGACTCCCAGGACGGCGCGTACACCACCAACTCGGGCAGCCGCACGGCCAGCGCGTGCAGGTAGGACTGGATGCCGCCGGGCCGTGGCGGGAAGTCATTGGTCACCAACAGGGTCCGACGCACGCGACCACGTTACGGGAACGACCGCCGCAGGAACTCCTGCCACCCGCGCACGAGCGCCGCGGCGTCCCGCCCGGTGACCTCCAGCAGCACGGAGTCCACTTCGGACGCCCGAACCCGCGCCAGCCGCCGGTACAGCGCCACCAGCCCCGGCT
The DNA here is from genome assembly GCF_042752395.1 of Actinosynnema sp. NPDC059335. Taxonomy (NCBI): domain Bacteria; kingdom Bacillati; phylum Actinomycetota; class Actinomycetes; order Pseudonocardiales; family Pseudonocardiaceae; genus Actinosynnema; species Actinosynnema sp. NPDC059335. Next base: position 31,090 of record NZ_JBHYXZ010000053.1, read on the forward strand.
CCCCCAGCCACGACGCCAGGTACAGGTTCAGCGACCACGCCTGCTGGTAGGCCAGCTCCATCGCGCCGCCGCGGAAGTCGGCGTCCGACGGCAACGCCGACGGCAGCCCCTCCCGCACCCGCGCGGCCAGCAGCGGCGCGCCCTTGGCCAACGGCACGTCGCTGCGCCGGTACCCCACGTAGTCCGCGAACCCCTCCAGCACCCACATCGGCGCGCCGTCCACGGTCTCCCCCCGCGCGGCGACGTGCGTGATCTCGTGCCGCAACAGCACCCGCAACGCCAACGGCGACAACGCGCCGGCGCTCCCCGGGTTCAGCACCACGCGCTGGCCGCGGGCGGTGCGCGTCCCCCGGTCCACCCGGTCGGCCACCGCGACGCCGGCGATCGACCCGGTGGCGAAGCCCGGCCCGACCAGCGCCACCATCTCGTCCGGGCTCGCCGGGACCAGCACGGCCACCTGCCGCGACCACGCCGGCCCCCACACCTCGGTCACCGCCGCGACCGCGCCGTCCAGCTCCGCGAGCACGCGGGCGGCCAGCGCCTCGCCGCCGGGGTGGCTCAGCACGAACCCGCCCGCGCCGGTCAGCACCCGGCACGGCCCGAAGTCCCACGGCCCGCGCCAGGTGCGCTTGCCCAGCGGCTCCAGCGCGGTGTCGGAGTGCAGGTACCAGCGGTCGCCGCGCCGGGTGAACAGGTAGGCCAGGTCCTGGCCGCTCGGCTCCGCGTCCACGCCTCGCAGCCGGTACGACAGCCGCACGCCGGGAGCCCACACCTCGTCCGCGGCGGGCAGGTCCAGCGCCGAGACGTCGGTCTCGCCGGCCAGCCCGTAGGCCCAGCCGGCCAGCGGCACCTCGGCGAGGTTGTGGAACAGGTCGCGCTGCCGCTGCCGGAACGCGGCGTCGGCCGACGGGTCGAGGTCCGCGGTGAACGCCGCCTCGTCGCGCTCCAGCACGGCCCGCGCCCGGCGGTCGAGCAGCGACCGGACCGCGTCCGCGCGCGAGGTGGCCGCGGGGTGCGCCGACGCCGAAGGCCCGCTCGGGATCGCCGGGGCCACGGCCGTGACCAGCCCGGCGAGGAAGGTCACCGCCACCAACGCGGCCAGCACCACCCGAACGCGGCTCACGGGCCTCCCCAGTCGTCGGCAGGGCCGCCCCGGTCGGGGTCGGACCCCGTCCAGGATGGCCCTGCCGGACGACGCGTGTCAGCCCGCGATGCGGCGCATCGCGTAGATGGAGCCGGGGCTCTCCAGCGGCACGACCTTGACCGGCACGCCGTCGGTGGACGCGTGCACGACGCGCGCGTTGTCCACCGCCATGGCCACGTGGTTGCCGCCGTTGTAGATGATCAGGTCGCCGGGGCCGACCTCGCCGCGGCTGATCGGGCGGCCGGCGCCCGCCTGGCCGCCGGAGGTGCGCGGGATGGTCACGCCGGCGTAGGCGTAGGCCTTCGACGTCAGGCCGGAGCAGTCCCAGCGGTCCGGGCCGGTCGCGCCGTACAGGTACATGTCGCCCTGCTGCTCCAGCGCGAACTGCAGCGCGATACCGGCCGCGCCCGCGGGCACGTTGGTGGTGGTGACGCGCTCGCCGACGCTGCTCAGCGTGTTGCGCTCCTGCGCGGTGAGCTGGTTGAGCTGGTTGCGGACCTCGGTGATCTGGCCCTGCAGCTCGGTCTGGCGCTTGCGGATGTCCTCGGCGATCCGGTTCGCCTCGTCGGTCGCGGCCTGCGCGCGGCTCTGGGCGTCGGCCGCCTTCTGCCGCGCGTCCTCGGCGGCGTCGACCGCGCCGGAGAGCCGCACCAGCGCCTCGTTGTTGTCCGACGCGAGCACGCCCAGCGCCGACATGCGGTTCAGGAAGTCCTGCTGGGAGTCGGACACCAGCAGCGCCGACAGCTGGTTGAACCGCGCGCCCTCGAACGACGCCTCGGTCAGCTTGTCGACCTGGACCCGGAAGGTCTCCTCGTCGGCCTTGGCCTGGTCGCCCGCCTGGGTCGCCTGCGCCAGGTCGGCGTTGGCCTTGTCGAGCTCCGCCTGGTTGGCGTCGCGCTGCTCTTCGGCGCGCAGGAGCTCCTCGTTGAGCTTCGTGGCCTGCTCGGCCAGCTCGTTGTACTTCTTCAGCGCCTCGGAGGCGTTCGCGGGGGTGTTCGGCTGGGCTCCGGCGGGTACGGGCTGGACGCCCACCGCGGCAGCGGCCACCGCCGTGGCCGCCATCGCCCCGCGCAGGCCGCGCTTGAGTCGTTGCGACGCCACAGTCGCGTGTGTCTCCTTCGTCTGAACCGCCTACCGGTCGAGCGCGTGACGCGACCCGACTGGAGCACTGCTTGGCGAGTGTTCCGGCTCGGCTCCCCGACAGGCCGATTCGGCGGTGAACCCGCGTCGCGGCCCAGGATGGACCACTGCCCGCCGCGAGATCTCGGCTAGGTTACGAAAAGTGAGGTGCTTCGTCCACTAGCGGGGCAAGGAATTCCCGTCAGGGATCCGAAAGTTCACGATCGGTCGAGCTGTGACCTGCTCGTGTGACCACAGGTGGTGTTAAAAACACGATCTGTGTCACACGCGGATCAAGCGGGCCAGGAGCACCGCGGACGGCACCGGGTGCGCGCCCCGCCGGCGGACGGAGTCCGCCACCGCCCGATCGGACGTCACCACGACGACCGGACGGCCCTCCGGCTCGGCCGTCACCAACGCCCGGATCACGTCGTCGGCGAGCACGCCGGGATCGCTGAACAACACCCGGACCCCGCGCGGCGCCGACGTCGGCACGGCCACCACGCCCGCGCCGTCGAACACGAGCGTGACCTCCGCGCCGGTGCGCGCGGCCAGCACCGCCAACTGGTGCACCAACCGGTCCCGCTGGTCCGACAGCGACAGTTCCGGGTAGCCGGTCTTGGTGACGTTGTAGCCGTCCACGATCAAGTGAACGGCGGGCAGCGCCAGCAGCCGGTCCAGCGCCGCCGGGTCCTCCACCCGGCCGACCGCGCCCTGCGCCGCGCTCGCGCCGCGCACCAGGTCCGCGGGCCGCGGCCCCGCGCCGCCCAGCGCCAACTCCCGGCGCAGGCCGTTCACCGCGCCGTCGAGCGTGTCCACGAGCAGCGCCAACCGCACCTCGTCGGCCTGGCGCGCCTCCTTGGCCGACTGGCGGGCGACCTCGGCGTCCGACTCGGCGCGCTGCGCCTTGGCGCGCTCGGTCTCGGCGCGTTCGCGTTCGCGGTCCCGCTCGGCGGTCAGCCGGCGCAGCGCGGCGTCGGCCTCGGCGCGCACCCGTTCCACCTCGGCCGCCGCCGACTCGGCCCGGTCCTTGGCCTCGCGCAGCCGCACGCCCTGCTCCCGCAACCGCTTGCGGAGCCGTTCCAGCTCGGCCTCGGCCTCCTGGCGGATCTTGTCCACCGCGCCGCCCGCCTCGGCCCGCTCCGCCTTGAGGCGTTCCAGCTCCACCTCCAGCCGCTCGGCGCGCTGCACGGCCAGGTCCCGCTCGGACCGCAGCGCCGCGTCCGCCGCGCGCCTGCCGACCAGCTCGATGAAGTGCGCCGCGACCTCCTCGCCCTGCAGGATGGCGGCCGCCCCCGCCGCCACCGGGTCGGGCGAGGTCACCTCCAGCACGGCGGGCCGGTTGCGGCGCAGCCACTCCACCACGGCCGCGCGGAAGTTCGAGGACGACTTCAGCCCGCCCAGTAGCGCCGGCCCGCCCAGCCGGGCGCGCTTGGTGGGCGCGAACCGCGCCACCGCGCGCAGCGACTGCGGGATGTCGACCTTCGCCAGGTCCCCCAACGCGTCCGCGCTCAGCTCGGCGAGCCGCGCGCGCAGCGGCTCGGGCAGCGCGCCCCAGTCCACAGTGGACTCGACGGCCTGGTCTGGCTCCAGGTCGTCGGCGCCGGCCGCGGGTTCGGTGGGGTCCTGCACCCGTACAGGCTAGCTGTGCCGGCACGGGACGCCTCCCCCGTCGTGATCCGGGACTGTCGGTGGTCCGGGCTACCGTGCGCCGCGATGACTACTCAGCTCACGTTCGACGAACTGGGCACCCCGCTGCGCGAGACCACGTTCGTCGTGTTCGACCTGGAGACCACCGGCGCCCGGGCCGACGAGGACGCGATCACCGAGATCGGGGCCGTGAAGGTGCGCGGCGGGCAGGTGATCGGCGAGTTCGGCACCCTCGTCGACCCCGAGCGGGGCATCCCGCCGCAGGTCGTGGCCCTGACCGGGATCACCCAGCTCATGGTGACCGGCGCGCCCCGGCTCGGCACCGTGCTGCCCGCGTTCCTCGAGTTCGCCGCCGGCGCGGTGCTCGTGGCGCACAACTCCGGGTTCGACGTCGGCTTCATCAAGGCCGCCTGCGCCCGCCTCGGGTACACGTGGCCCAAGCCGACGGTCGTGTGCACGGTGAAGCTGGCCCGGCGGGTGCTCAGCCGGGACGAGGCCCCGAGCTGCCGGCTGTCGGCGCTGGCCCAGCTGTTCGGCGTCTCCGTGCGGCCGAACCACCGGGCGCTGATCGACGCGCGCGCGACCGTCGAGGTGCTGCACCACCTGCTGGAACGCGTCGGCTCGGTCGGCGTGCACTCGCTGGAGGAGCTGGTCGCCTACCTGCCCGAGGTCACGCCCGCCCAGCGCCGCAAGCGCACGCTCGCCGCGCACCTGCCGTCCACCCCGGGCGTGTACCTGTTCCGCGGGCCGTCGGAGGAGGTGCTGTACGTCGGCACGGCGTCGGACCTGCGGCGGCGGGTGCGGCAGTACTTCACCGCGAGCGAGGGCAGGCGGCGGCTGCGGGAGATGGTGGCACTGGCCGTGCGGGTGGACGCGGTGGAGTGCGCGCACTCGCTGGAGGCCGAGGTGCGGGAGCTGCGGCTGCTGACCGCGCACAAGCCCGCCTACAACCGCCGGTCGAAGAACCAGGGGCAGGCGTGGTGGCTCGTGCTCACGGAGGAGGCGTTCCCGCGCCTCTCCGTGGTCCGCACGCCGCGCGCGGGCGCGCTCGGGCCGTTCCGGTCGCGGCGGCTGGCCGAGACCGCCCTGGAGGCGGTGCTGGAGGCCGTGCCGCTGCGGGCGTGCTCGATCCGGATCCCGGCGCGCAACGCCTCCGCCACGCCGTGCGCGCTGTTCGAGCTGGGCCGGTGCAAGGCCCCGTGCGCGGGACGGCAGTCGGTGGACGAGTACTCCCCCGCCGCCGACGCGTTCCGGCGGCTCGTCTCGGGCGTCGACGCCACACCGCTGCGAGGGCTGACGGCCCAGATCGACGCGCTCGCCGAGGCGCACCGGTTCGAGGACGCCGCCGCCCGCCGCGACCGCATGTCGTCCCTGGTCCGCTCGCTGGACCGGGCGCAGCGGCTGGCGGGGCTGGCCGCGTTGCCCGAGGTGGTGGCCGCCCGGCCGGACGGGGACGGCGGGTGGGAGTTCGCCGTGGTGCGGCACGGGCGGCTGGCGTCGGCCGGGGTGGCGCGCCGGGGCACGCGGCCGATGCCGGTGGTGGACGCGCTGGTGGCGTCGGCCGAGACGGTCGTCCCCGGCGAGGGTCCGCTGCTCGGCGCGCCCGCCGAGGAGGTCGGCGTGGTGCTGCGGTGGATCGACCGGCCGGGCACGCGGCTCGTCCACTGCGACCGCCCCTGGACCTCCCCCGCGTCCGCCGCCGGGGCGTGGCGGGAGTGGGTGGCGCGCGCCGAGGCCGGTCGGGACCAGTACCGGGTGGCGGGCCACTAGCATGAGCGCGGTCGAGACCCCGACGACTTGTGGAGGACCGCTGTGATCACCGCGATCGTGCTGATCCAGGCCGCCGCCGAGAGCATCCCGGACGCGGCGCAGGCGATCGCCGACATCGAGGGCGTGACCGAGGTCTACTCGTGCGCCGGTGACGTCGACCTGATCGCCCTGGTCAAGGTCGCGCGGCACGAGGACCTGGCCGACCTGGTGCCCGGCCACATCTCCAAGGTGCCCGGCGTGCTGAACACGGACACCCACATCTCGTTCCGGTCGTACTCCAAGCGCGACACCGACGCGGCATTCGCCATCGGTCTCGAAGACGCCTGATCGGATGACCCGCCGACCACCCGTTTTTGTCGGACCCGGCCGGCAGGATAAAACCAGGGCTCCCCTGGGCGGGGACCCCTGCGAAGCATGGGCGGGCGCAGCGCGGCCGCGGCGAACCGCGGCCCGGCTGGGGTGCGGCTGAGCCGCCCGTTGGGGCGCGACGCGACCGGGCGAACTGCGGGAAGGCCCGGCAAGCGGCGCAGGAGTGCGGCCGGGCCGAAGTGCGACCGGGCCGAAGTCGGCCGGCGAAGCGCGAGCAGGTCACGGCGGCGCGGGAAGCGCGCGGCCCGGCGGAGCAGGCCGGGGGAGCAGCGCAGGGTGCAGCCGGGCGCGAGCACGGTAGGGCCGGCCGGTCACCTCACCTTGTGTCCCGACGCCACGAACCCGACACGACAAAAGGCCCCCGTCACCGGCAACCCGGTGCGGGGGCCTTCCGTCGAACGGTCAGTCCTCCGGCTGAGCCGGCTTCCCGGCCAGCTCGCCCGCGGACTTGTTCTCCGCGCTCAGGGCGTCCGCCGAGACGCCCCGCTCCGCCCGCGCACGGGCCAGGGCGGCGGTCTCCTCCGGCGGGTCCGGGGTCAGGAAGCTGCCCGGCACCGGGTGCCCGGCCGACCCCAGCTTGTTCATCTTCTTCGGCACCGACGCGCCCTGGTAGGCCAGCGGCAGCGGGTGGCCGTGCTCGTCCACCGGGCCCAGCGGCTGGTGGACCTCGATGAACTCGCCGTGCGGCAGGCGCTTGATGATGCCCGTCTCCACGCCGTGCTCCAGCACCTCGCGGTCCGCCCGCTGCAAGCCGATGCAGATCCGGTAGGTGATGAAGTACGCCACCGGCGGCACGATCAGCATGCCGATGCGGCCCATCCACGTCATCGCGTTCAGCGAGATGTCGAACTTCATCGCGATGATGTCGTTGCCGCCCGAGAGCAGCAGCACCATGAAGTACGAGATCGCCATGACACCCAGCGACGTCCGGACCGGCACGTCACGCGGGCGCTGCAGCAGGTTGTGGTGCGCGTAGTCCTTGGTCAGCTTGCGCTCGATCCACGGGTACACCGCCGCGATGCCGGTCAGCAGCGGCAGGCCCAGGAGGAACGGCAGGAACGGCGCGGGCACCGTGTAGTTGCCCAGGTACAGCTCCCACGCGGGCCACAGGCGGATCAGGCCGTCCGTCCAGCCCATGTACCAGTCGGGCTGCACGCCCGCCGACACCTGCGCCGCGTTGTACGGGCCGAAGTTCCAGATCGGGTTGATCTGGAAGATGCCGCCCATGATCGCCGTCACGGCCACGACCACCGCGAAGAACCCGCCGCCCTTGGCCGCGAACACCGGCATGATGCGCACGCCGACGACGTTGGTCTCCTTGCGGCCCACGCCCGGGAACTGCGTGTGCTTCTGGTACCAGACCACGCCCAGGTGCACCGCGATCAGCGCCAGGATGATGCCCGGGATGACCAGGATGTGCAGCGTGTAGAGCCGCGGGATGATCTCCGTGCCGGGGAACTCGCCGCCGAACGCCAGCCAGTTGATCCACGTGCCGACCACCGGGAACGAGATCAGCAGCGCCGCCATCACCCGCAGGCCGGTGCCGGACAGCAGGTCGTCGGGCAGCGAGTAGCCGAGGAAGCCCTCGATCGCGCCCAGCATGAACAGCACGACGCCGATGACCCAGTTGATCTCACGCGGGCGGCGGAACGCGCCCGTGAAGAAGATCCGGAACATGTGCACGACGATCGCGCCCATGAACAGCAGCGCCGACCAGTGGTGGACCTGGCGCACGAACAGGCCGCCGCGCACCTCGAACGAGATGTGCAGGGTGGACTCGAACGCCCGGGACATCTCGATGCCCTGGAGGTTCACGAAGCTGCCGTTGTAGACGACCTCCTCCATCGAGGGGTCGAAGAACAGCGCCAGGTAGGTGCCCGACAGCAGCAGGACGATGAAGCTGTACAGCGCGATCTCGCCGAGCAGGAACGACCAGTGCGTCGGGAAGACCTTGTTCAACTGCTTCCGCACGCCGGAAGCCATGTGGAACCGGTCGTCGGCCCACTTGGCGGCGCCACCCGCCACGCGGGCGCCGGCGCCCTGCCGCTTCGTCGGCGTGGTGATGCCGCTCATGACTTACGCTCCCAGAACGCCGGACCCACGGCCTCGATGAAGTCCCCGCGGGCAATCAAGTATCCGTCCTCGTCCACCGTGATCGGAAGCTGCGGCAGGGCGCGGGTCGCGGGGCCGAACCGGGGCTTGCCGTAGTGGAAGACGTCGAACTGCGACTGGTGGCACGGGCACAGCAGCAGACCGGTCTGCTGCTCGTACAGCGAGGTCGGGCAGCCCAGGTGGGTGCAGATCTTCGAGTACGCGTAGAAGTCGCCGTAGTTGAAGTCCTCCTGGCCGGCGCGCTTGACCACCGACTGGCCGGGGCGCAGGCGGATGAGCATGACCGGGCTGTCGGCCCGCTTCAACGCGTGGACCAGGGCTTCTTCGTCGTCGCGCTCCGACTCGCGGAACGGGAACACCGTTTCGAAACCGCCGGCGTCCAGGTCCTCCGGGCGGATCAGCGCGACCTCGTGGAAGTCGCCCGTGTGCCGGCGCAGGTAGACCTTCTCGCCGTTCTCGGACTTCCACGCGGTGTGCCACAGCGAGTCCTTCGAGTCGCTGTCCGCCCACGGGTTCTTGATCAGGCCGCCGAGCGGCACCGCCAGCACGCCGAGGCCGAACACGCCCGCGCCCAGGCCCGCGGTCCGCTTGATGAGCGACCGGCGGCCGATCGTGGAGCGCTCGCCCGCGTCGGCGAGCTGCGCGAGGATCGTGGCCTTGTCCACCTCGGCCGACCCGCCGTCGTGGCGCTGCTGGACGGCCAGCTCCTCCGGGATGAACTTCTTCGTGTACAGCAGCGCGCCGACACCGAGGCCGAGGATCGACAGGCCCAGGGTGAAGCCGATGACCGGCGTGTAGAGGCTGTAGAGGAAGTGGTCGCCGCCGCTGTTCGGCGCCTCGTACTTCCACGGCCACCAGATGAACGCCACCAGGAACGCGAGGCCCGACACCGCCGCGATGGCGAACCACAGCGCCACCAGGCGCTCGGCGCGCTTCTCCGCGCGGGTGCCCTTGACCGGCCACCGGTCCTCGTAGTGGACGAGCTCCACGCCGTCCAACCGGCCACCGAGCTTGACCAGCTCGTCCCGGCTCATCCCGGCGAGTTCGGCCTCGTCGGGCAGCTCGTTCGGCTTCACGCCGCTCATGCCTTGGCTCCGATCCAGAGGGTCACGCCGATGAGTGCGGCGATCCCCACGATGAACGCGATCAGACCCTCCGATACCGGCCCGAGGCCGCCGAGGGGGGCGCCGCCGGGGTTGTTGTTCCCGTCGGTCACCGACTTGATGTAAGCGATGATGTCCTTCTTCTCCTCCGGCGTGAGCTGCCGGTCGGAGAACTTCGGCATGTTCTGCGGGCCCGTGAGCATCGCGGTGTAGAGCTGCTCCTCGGTCACGCCGTCCAGCTCGGGCGCGAACTTGCCGGACGACAGCGCCCCGCCGCGACCGGTGAAGTTGTGGCACGCCGAGCAGTTGAGCCGGAACAGCTCGCCGCCGCGGGCCGGGTCCTCGCCGCGCAGCGCCTCACCGCGCTCCTCGGGGGTCTGCGGGCCGCCACCGCGGGACTGGATGAACGCGCCGATGGCGTCCACCTCCTCCGGCGTGAACTTGGCGGGCTTGCGCTGCGCCTGCGCCTCCTGGCGGGCCATCGGCATGCGGCCGGAGGAGACCTGGAAGTAGACGGCGGCCTCGCCGACGCCGATCAGGCTCGGGCCGCGGTCCTCGACGCCGTCGAGGTTCTTGCCGTGGCAGCTGATGCAGGTGTTGTTGTAGAGCTGCTCGCCCAGTCGCACCTGCGCCGGGTCGTCCTGCGCCTGCGCGGTCTGCGGCTGCGGCGCGAGGGCGCTGAACAGGAAGCCCGCGGCCAGCAGCGCGAAGCCCAGCGCGAGCAGGCCCGAGATCCGCCTGCGCAGCTTGGTGCTGCGCTTCCGGGCCCGTGTGGTGTTGGTGGTCATGTGTGCGGCAACCCTTGCTGGTGTGAGTTCGGGGTTCGAGCTGGTCAGGGCACGATGTAGATGACGGCGAACAAGCCGATCCAGACGACGTCGACGAAGTGCCAGTAGTACGACACGACGATCGCGGAGGTCGCCTGCGCGGGCGTGAACTTGCTCAGCTTCGTGCGGACCAGCAGGTAGCCGAACGCGATCAGACCACCGATCACGTGCAGGCCGTGGAAGCCGGTCGTCAGGAAGAACACCGTGCCGTAAGCCGAGCTGGGGATCGTCGTGCCCTCGTTCACGAGGGTGACGTACTCACCGGCCTGACCCGCCACGAAGATCGCGCCCATGATCAGCGTCACGAGGTACCAGCGACGCAGACCGAACACGTCACCCCGCTCGGCGGCGAACACGCCCCACTGGCACGTGAACGAGGAAGCCACCAGGATGATCGTGAAGAACAGCGCGTAGGGCACGTTCAGGTGGGTCGGCTCTGGTGGCCAGTGCCCTTCGTTCTGGGCCTTCACCGTGAAGAACATGGCGAAGAGCCCCGCGAAGAACATGAGCTCACTGGACAGCCAGACGATCGTGCCGACGCTGACCATGTTCGGGCGGTTCAGCGAGTGCACGCGCTGGCCGATTGAGGGCGCTGCCGTTGTCACACGACGCATTATTGCTTGCAGGTTTTCGTCCCGCCCATCGGGTCCGGGGCACGTACGCAGGTCATCTGGGTCACACGCACGGTGAGGACGGTCATGGGGTTGTTGAGCCGGTGGCGTGATCGCCGGGCGCGGCGGGGTGTACCCGCACTGGAGATCGATTCACCGGGGCTCGCGGTGGTGGTGGAGGCGTTCGACATCGCCGAGGCCGACTCGGCCGCGCTGGCCCGGTCGCCGCGCTGGCGGCCCGAGGAGCCCGCGGTGCTGCGCCACCACCTTGAACTGCCCTCTGACCAGGTCGAACGCGCCCGGGAGCTGCTCGCGGCGGACGGCTGGGAGCTGCGTCACGACGGTCGCTGGCACGCGTTGCGGGTGCAGCGGCTCGACGCGCTGGGCTGCGCGCAGGAGCGGGCCCGGATGGCCGGGCTGGCCCAGCGGCTGGGCGGCGACTGGATCGGGTGGGACGCGCTTCAGGTCGCGGCGCGCCAGGCGGATAACATCAGCGTCACCTGGCACCCCGACCCGCCGGAGGACCGCGCCGATGAGCACGCAGACGACCAGGATCCTGGTGTTCAGCCACCGCCCCGAGGTGCGTGAGACGATCATCACTGCGGTGGGTCGCCGTCCCGCGCCCGACCTGGGCCGCGTCGAGTACGTCGAGGTGGGCGCGATCGCCGACGTCCTGTACGAGATGGACAACGGCGGCGTCGACCTGGCCATCCTGGACGGCGAGGCGCAGCCGACCGGCGGCATGGGCCTGTCCCGCCAGCTCAAGAACGAGATCACCGACTGCCCCCCGATCGTGGTGGCCGTCCGCCGCAAGGACGACCGGTGGCTCGCGACGTGGTCGCAGGCGGACGCGGTGCTGGTGCACCCGCTCGACCCGCTGGCCGCCGCCGAGACCGTGGCCGAGGTGCTGCGCTCGACGTCGTTGCCCGTCGTCCGGGGCTGATGACGCCGTGGAGCGCACCTGGCCGTTACTGCTGAACCAGCTCGTCGACCGGGTCGACCTGTCCGAGGACGACACCGCGTGGGCGATGGACCAAGTGATGTCCGGCGCGGCGACCCCGGCCCAGATCGCCGCCTTCGCGGTGGCGCTGCGCGCCAAGGGCGAGACGCCGGAGGAGGTCGACGGCATCGCGTCCATGATGCTGCGGCACGCCCGGCGGTTCACCGTGGAGGGGCGTGCGGCGGACATCGTGGGCACCGGCGGTGACAGCTCCGGCTCGGTGAACATCTCGACCATGGCGGCGGTCGTCGCGTCCGCCGCGGGCGTGCCGGTGGTCAAGCACGGCAACCGCGCCGCGTCGTCCAAGTGCGGCACGGCGGACGTCCTGGAAGCGCTGGGCGTGGCCATCGACCTGCCGCCGCTCGGGGTGCAGCAGACGGTCGAGGAGCTGGGCATCGGCTTCTGCTTCGCGCCGGTGTTCCACCCCGGCTTCCGGCACGCGGGCGCGCCGCGGCGCGAGATCGGCATCCCCACGTCGTTCAACCTGCTCGGCCCGCTGACCAACCCGGCGCAGCCGAAGGTCGGGTTGGTCGGGTGCGCGCGGGTGGCGTTCGCGCCGCTCATCGCGGGCGTCTTCGCGCGGCGCGGCAACACGATGCTGGTCGTGCGCGGTGACGACGGGATGGACGAGATCACCACGACCACCACGACGTCGGTGTGGATCGCGGACGGCGGCGAGGTGCGGACCGACCGGATCGACCCGTCGGCGCTGGGCATCGCGCCGGCCTCGGCGGACGACCTCAAGGGCGGCGACGCCGCGGTGAACGCCGAGGTCGTGCGCGACCTGGTGGCGGGGAAGCCGGGCCCGGTGCGGGACGCGGTGCTGCTGAACGCGGCGGGCGTGGTGGCCGCGCACCGCGGGCTCTCGGCCGACCTGCACGCGGACCTCGCGGGCGCGCTGGGCGAGGTCGCGGAGGCGGTCGACTCCGGCGCGGCGGCGGACCTGCTGCGGCGCTGGGTGGCGCGGTCGTCGGAGCTGAAGACGGCCCTCGCCGACGCCTGACGCCCGGCCGGTCACGACGCGGCGACCGTCCGGCACGGAGCCGTGGCCCACCGGCCCGGTGGTCGGGTCCGTGAAGTCCGCCTCGCGGGTCCGGGTGCACGCCTCCGGGTGACGCGCGTCGGCACGCGGCGGCCGTCCCGGCGCCCGGACGGTCGAGAGTGGACCCGCCGAGGGCGTCGCCCGACCGTGCGCCGAACACCCGGCGTGACGGACCCGGCCGAGACTACGACCACCTTTTCACCGCCGCGCAACAGCGGCAGGTCATGCTGTCACCATGCTCTACACGGTGATGAAGCGAGTGGTGGCGCCCACGGCACGGCTGGTCTACCGGCCGACGGTCGAAGGGCTGGAGAACGTGCCCGCCCGCGGTCCGGTGATCCTCGCGCCGAACCACCTGTCGTTCATCGACAGCATCGTCATCCCGATGGTGGTGCCCCGCCGGGTCTCGTTCCTGGCCAAGGCCGAGTACTTCGACGGCAAGGGCGTGAAGGGCGCGCTCTCCCGCTACTTCTTCGGCTCCCTGGGCCACGTCCCCGTGCGCCGCGGCGTCGGCCGGGCCGCCAGGGCGTCCCTGGACACCGCCAAGGAGATCCTGGACCGCGGCGGGGCGTTCGCCATCTACCCGGAGGGCACGCGCTCGCTGGACGGCCGCCTGCACCGGGGTCGCACGGGCGTGGCGCGCATGGCGCTCGAGTCCGGCGCGCCGGTCGTCCCGGTCGGGCTCATCGGCACCGACCAGGTGCAGCCGGTGGACCGCAGGCTGCCGCGCGTGCGCCCGGTGACCGTCCGGTTCGGCGAGTCGCTGCGCTTCGACCGCTACGCGGGCCTGCACGAGTCGCTGCCGGTGCTGCGCTCGGTCACCGACGAGATCGTCTACCGGATCCTGGAACTGTCCGGACAGGAGTACGTGGACAGCTACCAGACCTCGAACGCCGCCTGACCGCGTAGTCGGAACACACGAAAGGGGGGGCCACCTTCCGGGTGGCCCCCCTGTATCGAGTCTGCGTGCTCAGTCGTGGTTCGGGCCGGTGTGGTACTCGAACACCAGGCCGCCGACGGCGATCAGCACCAGCGCGATGGCGATCACGAGCAGCCAGATGTGCCAGAACGCCAGGGCCACGCCGGCCGTCGCGGCCGCGGCGGCCAGGCCGATCGGCCAGTAGCTGCCGGGACTGAAGAAGCCCAGCTCGCCCGCGCCGTCGCTGACCTCGGCGTCCGCGTTGTCCTCGGGCCGCACCTCGATGCGCCGGGCCACGAACCGGAAGTACGTGCCGACGATCAGCGCCAGCCCGCCGGTCAGCGCGAGCGCGACCGTGCCGGTCGGCTCGACGTGGCCGGTGTCCGCCCAGGTCCAGTAGCCGTACACGACGGACATCAGGAACGAGAACGCCATCACCAAGTCAAAAATGCGCGCTTCGACCTTCATCGCGGCGTCCTCCTACTTCCCACCGTCGGACGACGCCTCGCGGACGGTCCGGTCGGTGTCGAAGGGCTTGGTGGTCACGGCGTACGGCGTGCACAGCTCGCCGCAGTTCAGCTCGGTCAGCGCCTCGGCCGCGGTGTACGGCTGGGCGGTGTCCGGGTTGGTCTCCTGCCGCAACTGGATGTACCGGTCGAAGTCGGCCGGCTCCAGCGCCCTGACCTCGAAGTTCATCACCGCGTGGTAGGTGCCGCACAGCTCGGCGCAGCGGCCCACGAACGACCCGGTCCGGTCGATCTGGTCGATCTGGAACGAGTTGTCCTGGTTGTTCTTCTCCGGCTGCGGGAAGACGTCCCGCTTGAAGTGGAACTCCGGCACGAAGAACGAGTGGATGACGTCGGTCGACCGCAGGTTGAAGCGGATCGACTTGCCCTGCGGCACGACCAGCAGCGGGATCTCGCCGGACGTGCCGACGGTGCTCACCGGCAGGTCGGCGGCCTCGGTCTTGTACTGCGGGTACTGGAACTCCCAGTTCCACTGGAACCCGATCACGTCGACCGTGACGTCGGGGTCCTCGGACTTGTCGGTGACGTAGTTCTGCGTCACCGCGGTGAAGTAGAACAGCACCGCCACGATGATCGTCGGGACGACCAGCAGCACGAGCTCCAGCGGCAGGTTGTAGGCGACCTGGCGGGGCAGCTCCTCGCTCTTCTTGCGGTGGAACGCGACCGACCAGAGGATCAGACCCCACACGATCACGCCGACCACGAGCGCCGCGACGACCGACCAGGTCCACAGCTCGCGCATCGCCTCGGCCTGCGGCGTCACGGCCACCGGCCAGCCGAAGCGCAGCACCTCTTCCGTGGAGCAACCCGTGGCCCCGACGCCGACCAGGCCGACCAGCCCGCCGACCTTGGCCAGCCGGGCTGCCCTGGTGCCCTCCTTCAGGCCCACTGCTCGCCGCCTCCTCGTACTCAAAGCTCGCAGGCAAGGGCGCGGTTACGCGCCATGCCGGATCATGCGGGAGCGTAACCCAGCGCATGGCACGTCACCCGCCGGGGGCTGCCCCTGCGCGGTGCAGTTTCGGTCACACACCGGGCCCCCGGCATACTGGAGTCTTCTCCACACGACACGAAGGGTGTTTACGGCGTGTGCGGCCTGGTAGGACTGGTTTGCCCTGGCGAGAACGAGGCCGAGCGGGCGCGCTCGGCGGTGGCGGGGGCATTGCGCTGCATGCGCCACCGCGGCCCCGACGAGAGCGGCACCTGGCAGGGCGGTGAGGCCGTCTTCGGCTTCAACCGCCTGTCCATCATCGACATCGAGCACTCCCACCAGCCCCTGCACTGGGGGCCGCACGACCAGCAGGGTCGGTACGCGATCCTGTTCAACGGCGAGATCTACAACTACGTGGAGCTGCGCGCGGAGCTGACCAGGCAGTTCGGCGCGGTGTTCGCCACCGACGGCGACACCGAGACGATCGTGGCGGCCTACCACTACTGGGGCCCGTCCGCGGTGGCGAAGCTGCGCGGCATGTTCGCGTTCCTGATCTGGGACAAGGCCCGCCGGGTGCTGTTCGGCGCGCGCGACCCGTTCGGCATCAAGCCGCTGTACTACGCGGCCGGGCCGGGCGGCGTGGCGTTCTCCAGCGAGAAGAAGTCGGTGCTGGAGCTGGCGCCGGCCCTCGGCATCCGGCCGGAGGTGGACGAGAAGGCGCTCCAGCACTACCTGATCCTGCAGTACGTGCCGGAGCCGGAGTCGTTGCAGACCGAGGTCCACCGGATCGAGTCGGGCACGTCGTTCACGCTCAAGCCGGGCGGCAGGCCCGTGGTCGAGCGGTACTTCCCGGCCACGTTCCGGCCGCGCGCGGTGCGCGGCGACGCGGACGAGAACCGGCTCTACGACGAGATCACCGAGGCGTTGCGCGACTCGGTGGCCAAGCACATGCGGGCGGACGTGACGGTCGGCTCGTTCCTGTCCGGCGGCATCGACTCGACCGTGGTCGCGGCGCTGGCCAAGGAGCACAACCCGGACCTGATCACGTTCACCACCGGGTTCGAGCGGCAGGGCTACTCCGAGATCGACGTGGCCGCCGAGTCGGCCGCCGCGATCGGGGTGAAGCACGTGGTCAGGGCGGTGACGGCGCAGGAGATGATGGACGCGCTGCCGCTGATCACGTGGTACCTGGACGACCCGGTGGCGGACCCGGCGCTGGTGCCGCTGTGGTTCATCGCCCGCGAGGCGCGCGAGCACGTGAAGGTCGTCCTGTCGGGTGAGGGCGCGGACGAGCTGTTCGGCGGCTACACGATCTACCGCGAGCCGCTGTCGCTGGCGCCGTTCGAGAAGGTGCCGGGCGCGCTGCGCAAGGCGATGGGCAAGGTGTCGACGAAGATCCCGCAGGGCGTGCGGGGCAAGGACCTGCTGCGCCGGGGCGCGCTCACGCTGGAGGAGCGCTACTACGGCAACGCCCGGATCTTCATGGACGACCAGCTGCGGCAGGTGCTGCGCACGTACAACCCGAACGTGTCGCACAAGGACGTGACCGCGCACGTCTACCGCCAGTCCGAGGGCTGGGACCCGGTGACGCGGATGCAGCACGTGGACCTGTTCACCTGGCTGCGCGGCGACATCCTGGTCAAGGCCGACAAGATGACCATGGCGAACTCGCTGGAGCTGCGGGTGCCGTTCCTGGACCCCGAGGTGTTCCGGATCGCGTCGCAGGTGCCGTCGGAGCTGAAGCTCACCAAGGAGACGACCAAGCACGCGCTGCGCCGGGCGATCCGCGACATCGTGCCCGCGCACGTGCTGAACCGGCGCAAGCTGGGCTTCCCGGTGCCGATCCGGCACTGGCTGAAGGACGAGATGCACGACTGGGCCGTGGACCACGTGCGCCAGTCGCAGACCGACCGCTACCTGGACAAGACGGCCGTGCTGCGGGTCATCGAGGAGCACCGGTCGGGCGTCGCGGACAACAGCCGGCGGATCTGGGCGCTGCTGGTGTTCATGATCTGGCACGGGATCTTCGTGGAGGGCCGGATCCGCCCGGTGGTGCCGGAGCCGCACTACCCGGTCAAGCTCTGACCCCGGCGTCGCGAGGGGCCTCCGGCACGTCCGCCGGGGGCCCTTCGCCGCTCTTGTCCCGCAGGATGCGGGTCACGTCGCCGACGAGCCTGGTCAGGTGGTCCTTGCTGCGGGTGAGCTGGTCGATGCGCTCCTCGATCGAGGTCAGCTCGTCGTTCAGCATCCGCAGCAGCGGCACGCAGCCCGCCTCGTCCTCGGGCAGCTGCACGTCCTGGTCGAACGCGTGCGCGAGCACCAGGCGCACCAGGCGCACGTTCAGGCCCGAGTTGATGAGGCAGCGGACGCTGCGCACGCGTTCCACGTCGGATTCGTCGTAGACGCGGTAGCGCGACTCGGTGCGCTGGGGCGTGAGCAGCCCCTGCTGGTCGTAGTAGCGCAGCATGCGCACGGTCGCGCCGGTCCTCTCGGCGAGTTCACCGATCCGCACGTATTCCCACCTCCGCCGAGAAGAGCGGTCGATCACGCAACCTTGACCCTGACGTCAGTGTCACACTTTAGCGTCGTCGGCGTGATCGCCTTCATCCTGATGCTCAGCGCCTTCGCCGTCGGGACCTCCGAGTTCATCATCGTCGGCGTGCTGCCCGAGGTGGCGGCCGACCTGGGCGTGGACGTGCCGACCGCGGGCCTGCTCGTGACCGCGTACGCCGTCGCCGTCGCCCTGGGCGGTCCGGTGCTCACCGTGCTGACCGGGCGCGTCGCGCGCCGCACGCTCCTGATCTCCGTCATGGCGCTCGCCCTGCTGGCCTCGCTGGGCAGCGCCCTCGCCACCGACTACACCCTGCTCATGGCCGCGCGCGTGGTGGCCGCGCTGGCGCAGGGCCTGTTCTTCGCGGTGGCCTCGCAGGTCGCCGTCGCGTCCGTGCCGCCGGAGAGGCAGACCGCGGCCATCGCCAAGGTCGTCAACGGCGTCGCGCTGTCCACCATCCTGGGCATCCCGCTCGGCACGCTCATCGGCCAGAACTACGGCTGGCGGGCGTCGTTCGTGCTGGTCAGCGCCCTCACCGCGATCGGGCTGGCCGGGGTCGTGCTCGGCACGCCGAAGGTCGCGCACGAGCCGGACCCCGGGGTGCGGGCCAGCCTGTTCGCGTTCGGCCGGCGCACCGTCCTGCTGGGCCTGGCCACGACCGTGCTGTCGTTCACCGGCCTGATCACCGCGTTCACCTACGTCGCGCCCGCGCTGCGCGAGGTGAGCGGGTTCGCGCCGGGCTGGGTCACCGGCGTGCTGCTCGTGTACGGCCTGGGGACGCTGGTCGGCAGCACGCTGGCCGGCAAGGTGCCGCCGCACCGCATCGCCCGCGTGCTGCCCGTCCCGCTGGCCGTGCTCGGCGTCGTGCTGCTCGCCCAAGGGCTGCTGCTGGAGAGCAAGGTGGCGGCCGCGGTGAGCGTGTTCGTGCTGGGGGCGAGCGCGTTCACCGCCGGTCCGCTGATCCACACCTACCTGATGGGGCAGGCGGGTTCGGCGGCCGGGCTGGTCGCCTCGGTGAACATCTCCGCGTTCAACGTGGCCGCGGCGCTCGGCCCGGTGCTGGGCGGGCTGGTGCTGACCAGCGGGCTCGGCCTGCGGTGGGTCGGGACCGCCGGCGGCGTGTCGACCGTCCTGGGCGTGGGGGTGGCCCTGGCGGTCGGCCGGGCGACGGCCCGTTCGGCGGCCGCCCCGCCGCCCGTGCCGGTGGCCGCGCACGCGTGAGATGAGCCCTACCGGGCGGTACTACCGCCCGGTAGGGCTTTTGTCAAGACCTCGGCCCGCATACGGTCGCCGGTGTGACGAACACCGAGGCGGACACGTTGGCCGAACTGATCGAGGACTGCACCGACCTGCCGCGCGAGCTGCGCGGCGGGGCCACGACCTCACCCGAGCCGGACGCCGCCCGGCCGTGGCACGTGGACGACGCCCACTACGCCCAGGTCGCCGACCTGGAGCTGTACGTCTGACCGCGCGCCACCTCCGACCGGAAACGGCGGGGGGTGGGCCGCCCCCCCGGGGGGGGCCGCCCCGGCCACCACCCGCGCCCCCCG
>NZ_JBHYXZ010000054.1:0-9791 GCF_042752395.1 Actinosynnema sp. NPDC059335
CGCCGACAACAACAACACAGCCTCCCCCCCCCCCCCCCGCCGTATCACCCAGCGTAAACACAGCAAGAGTTGTTTTTTCGGCGTTTGCTACGGAGAGGCCTCGATGACGACCGGTTCGGGCCGGTGGTCCTCGCAGCCCTCCTCGTTGCCAGCGGGGACCACCTCGATCTCGCCGTGGTCCGGATACGGCGGCCGCGACTACACGACCCGCAGGTCGATGCCGTCGGCGGGCTGCCGGGCCTGTCGGGTCCGCGGGGGCCGGGTCCAGCCTGCGGTGGCGGCGATGTCGACCAGGCCCACCGTGGGCGGCACCTCGACGATGGTCCGGCCGTGCCAGCGCACCCACAGCGCGCGGTGCGCGGCGTCGACCTCGGCCAGCAGCTTGCGTAGCGACCACACCTTGCCGAACCGGTCGATCTCGATCGCCACAGCCGGTCCGGGCGACCGGGCGCACACGATGTCCAACCGGGCGTGCCGTTCGCCGCCTTGGGTGGCCCGGCTGATCCGGCCGGCCACCTCCAGCTTCGGGGTCCAGTCCTGTACGTGGCACCACGCCACGACTGCGCTGGTCACCGCCGCGGTCGCCTCCACCGAGGACAAGCCGGCCAACCGAACCGCGGCCAGGTCCCGGCAGAGCGCGGCCGCCAGCGCGGCGGTCTCCGCCAGGTGTTCCTCGTTGGCGTACTCGGCGTTCGGAGTCACCACCGCAGCTTCCCGTCCGCCGGGACACGAGACCATCGGCTGACAGGGTGCCCGGTCCGCGGCATGGATGGCCCGCACCGCGCCGCTTCGTCGTGCGACGTCAGGCCGACGCGGACGTCGCGCGGCGGGTCGAGTAGCTGCGGACACCGTCCGCGCCCGCGTAGTCGAGCAGCTCCTGCCAGCTCAAGCAGAAGTGGCCCGAACAGTAGAGATCGTCGGCATCGGCCATCCTCTGGAAGATCACGCCGGCGTGCGGGCCGCCGACGACCTCGACGCTGCCTCCGACTCGAGGCTTGCGGGAACCGGTGGGCATCGCGCCACCTCCGGGTGTCAGCGTGGCGCGAGGGCACGTCCTTCGCGTCCGGGTCGGCTCATCCTATGGTTCCGCCACGACGACTCCCGCCGCTGCCGCCTCGGACGGAAGACCGGCCTGCGTACTGCGACTGTGCACGTCAACGGTGCTCGATTGGTCCGGTCGTGCGGTCGGTTTCCCCGATCGGGTGCAGGTGCCCACCTGGCGGCTCTCACCCGTGGTGACCGGGCACTGTTGCCGCCACGGGCGTGTCACCGCGCCCGCCGATGCGGTGGGGGTAGGGGTTGAGCAGACGGCTTCGCGTGAAGTGGTTGGAGATCCGCGACGACCGGGGCGTGTGGCAGGACCGCTACGACCTGGACGGGTCGCTGGTGGCGGTGGTGGGCCCGATCGACCGGGGCAAGACGTCGATGACGGAGTGCCTGGACTTCCTGTTCGGCAGGCAGGTGCGGTTCCGCGGCGCGGTGGACCAGCGACTCCGGGCGGTGCGCGCGGAGATGGAGATCGGCGACGGCACCTACGTGGTGCGCCGCGACCGCTCACGGGCCGGGGTGGTGCAGGTCGCCGACGCCGGCGGCACGCCGGTGGGGGAGTTCCCGCTGGAGTCGCAGGGCGAGGTGCCGTCCTGGTCGACGTGGCTGCTGATGCAGCTGGGCCTGGACGAGAAGTTCGCCTCGGTGCGGCTGCCCAAGGACAAGCGGCTGACCTTCACCGAGGACCTGCTGCCGTTCCTGCACATCCGGCAGGAGGACATCGACCGGTTCGTCGTCCGCCCGGCCTCCCAGGACGACCGGCGCCTGGCGGTGCTCAACCTGCTGCTGCACCTGTCGGACCCGGAGGCCGAACGGCTGGCCGGCGCGATCACCGACCTGGACAACCACATCAAGTCGCAGCGCCGCAAGAAGCGGCAGATCACCGAGTTCCTCGACGACTCGGAGGCCACCAGCTCCGCCGCCCTGGCCGCCGACCTCGCGGCGCTGCGGGAACGGGAACGCCAGGCCCGGGACGCCCTGGCGGGACTGCGGCGGGCGGTCGACGCGGCCGCGGCGCACGCCGCGCACCTGCACGCGCAGGTCGACCAGGCCCGAACGAGGTTGACCACCGCCGAGGACGGCGCGGACTGGGTCCGGCGCCGCCACCAGGAGGCCCGTTCCAAGGTCACCGCGCTGGAGAAGTCGCTGGCCCGGCTGGAGGCGGTCACCGACGCTTCCCCGCAGGACCGGGACCGGCTGGCGCTGGAGTACCTGGCCTGCCCGGCGTGCGAGACCGACCTGCGCGACCGGGTGGTCGAGCCGGGGCAGTGCAGCCTGTGCACCGCGCCGCTGCCCGGCTCGGCGCTGGTCAAGGAGAAGGCGCACCTGCGCCAGGCGCTGGACGCGGCGCGCACGGCGTTGGCCGGCGTGGAGAAGGACCTGGTCAGCAGCGGCGAGGCGGTGCGGCTGGCCCGCGAACGGCTCGACATAGCGCGCCGCGCGGTCGACGCGCACCTGGCGGCCGCGACCGCACCGCACCTGGACGCCATCGCCGCGGCCACCGGCGAGTTGGAGGCGCTGCGAGCCCAGATCACCGCGCTGAGCAGGCTCCGGGTTCCGCACGACCGCCTCACTGCGATCGACCGCGACGTGCAGGACCGTCAAGGCGACCTCGACGTGATGCGCGAGCGCCACCAACGACTACTCGCAGGCCTGGTGCGCCCGGACGTCGCCCTGACACGGCTGAACTCGCTGTTCCGGCAGATCGTGCGCAAGTTCGGGCTGCCCTGGGCCACCGGCCGCGCCCGCATGGACCCCACGACGTGGACGCCGTTGGTCGACGAGCAGGACTTCGACCAACGCGGCGGCGGCTCGCGCACCGCGGTGTCGGTGGCCTACAGTCTCGCGCTGCTGCTCTACGCCCTGGAGGACCCGGAGGGCTTCCACCTGCCGCACCTGCTGATTCTGGACTCCCCGCAGAAGAACTTCGGCCGCAACAGCCACGACCAGGGCCTGGCGACCCGCATGTACGACTGGCTGACCACCTACCTGACCGATCGCCGCGAGTCCCTCGGCGGCCGCTACCACGACTTCCAACTGATCATCGTGGACAACAACATCCCCGGCATGGTCGAGAAGCACTTCAAGCCGCTGCACCGGTTCCGCGACACGGCCGGCTTCATCCGCGGCCTGGACCACCCCCACGGGCCGCCCGTGGCCGGCCGTCAGCTCGAACTCGACGAGCCCGACGACGAGGACTTCGACAGCGAGGACACCGACGTCGTGGAACCGGTCGGCTGAGCATCCGAACTGGTCAGAGGATGTTGTCCGGTGCTCGGGCGGCCAGGCGGCGGTGGTAGAGCCACATCGGCTGCCGTCCGGTCTTCCCGCACGCGGCGGCGATCTGCTCCCAGGTGAGGCCGCGGCGGCGGGCCTGGCCGATCAGCTCGGCCTCCAGTTGGTCGACGCCCTCGCGGACCTGGTGGTGCAGCACGGTCAGGGCCGCGAGGGTGTCGCGATCGTCGGCGACGGACATTCCGGGGCCGCCGGGATGGTCGCGTACCTGGCTGTGGGCGCCCCAGACCTTCAGCACCGACTCCAGGAAGCCGCTGAGGTTCTGGTGCATTCCCGAACCGGGCTCCCAGCGACGGTCCGTGAGGTGCTCCCACGCCTCCCACTTCACCGCCTCGAGGTCAGGGCGGTGAGGGTCGGCGGTGTCGTCGAAGTCGGGGCTCATGTAAACAGAACGTACACGGATCCGTATACGGATTGTTTACGCGTGGAGTGAGGCGCCGGTTGCCTGGTCGACGGTGTTGCAGGGTCATCTGGCCGGATGACCGTCCGGGCCGGGAACGGAGCGGCCGGGGCCGTGGCCTCCAACTCCTTGACCCACCACCTGGGCATCCGCAGTCCGTCGGTGTGACCGGTG
Organism: Actinosynnema sp. NPDC059335; assembly: GCF_042752395.1. Classification (NCBI taxonomy): domain Bacteria; kingdom Bacillati; phylum Actinomycetota; class Actinomycetes; order Pseudonocardiales; family Pseudonocardiaceae; genus Actinosynnema; species Actinosynnema sp. NPDC059335. The sequence continues at coordinate 3,917 of NZ_JBHYXZ010000054.1, forward strand.
ATCCAGTCGGCGGCGACGCGCTGCCGGACCTCCGCCGTGCGACCGGCGGCGAACCCCTCGATGACGGCCAGCTCGGCGGCGAACTCGGCCAGGCGGGGCTGAAGCTCACGGGCGGCCTGCTCGCCTTGCTCGGCAAGCCGGCGCTCGGCGGCGGCTACCACGTGGTCGCCCTGCCACCGCAACTTCGTGTCGTCGAGGACCTTCTCTGCACCATGCAAGTCGACACGCCCACGATTTCCGGCCTGCGACCTGCTCAACTGTCGGATTGCATCGGCCAGGGGGCATCCTCGGGGCTCTTCCTTGGGGAAAGCCCAAGAGTGGCCAAGGTGTCGACCAGCACGTTTACTGCGCTGCGTTCACTTTTCTGCGTGAGATCGAGCGCGACGATGTCGCCGAGGAACCCCGTGGGCTTGAAGTCGTTCACACGGACCGGAAGGAGCAGTGTGTCCTGACTGCGCATGGACGCCATCTGGAGCTCAGCCTGGGTCCACGTGCTGGACAGATACGCCTCGGTCATGACCACGATGACGGCCGCTGCTGTTGAGATGGCCTCGGTGATGTAGGAGACGAGATTGGTCCCCGGAGTCAGATCCCAGTCGTCCAGCATGACCCGGTAACCGTTGCGCTGCAACACAGTGGCGACCCAGTTGGCCCAAGAGGCGCCATCGGCATGCGCGTAGGAGATGAAGATCGAGTTGCCCTTGTAGGTGGTGGTCGGCAGTCGATCTCGGGTGGCCCACTCCCACGCCTGGTGAGTCGTCATGGTCGTTGACGAGGTCAACAATGCCGAACCAGTGGAATCAGACTGGTCGGGCAGCAGCAAGGCGTTGGTCGAGACGTCCAGCGCGAGGGCCAATGCCACAAGATCATCAGCATCGACGCGACGCTGCCCCTTTTCGATCTTGGACAGTGCGGACAGCTGGATGGGGCGACCAAGCTCATCGAGCTTCGCCGCCAACTCGCCCAGGGTGAGGCGCCGGGAGCGGCGGATCGCCGCAATCCTTGCACTGACGCGCTCCCCGGTCGGCCCCAGGGCCTCCACCCGCTTCTCCATGTTCGCCATCTTAGCGAATTTCCCCAAAATCGAGAAGACTTGGCTGACTTGACGAATCGAGCGACGGTGTCCAGGCTAGAGGGGGACAAGGGCGGCAGAGTCGTTCATGAACGCAGACGGCTCCCGCGGGAACGGGAGCCGCCCGTAGTCCGGATCCGGCGCTAAACGGGAAGGGACTACGGACATGACAGTAGAGGGTTCCGACAAGCCCTCGGAAAACGATCATCGACAGCCTGCCTCCCAAACGGGTGGCGGGCTCTTCTCGGTGCGCACGTTCGCGCTCTTGGCCACCACGGTCATGGTGGCCTTCCTCGTGGGCGTCGGCGCAGCGGTGCCGATCGGCATGGCCGTCGGGCAGAGCCTCGGCATGGCGTGGGGGTTGCTCGTCGGTCTGGCCACCGGTGTCGGTGCAGCGGCTTGCGCCGGAATCGGCATGTTGGCTGCGCTTCACGCGATCGTGGGAGCACGGGAGTAGCAGGGCAGCTCCAGGTGGAACTGAGCTGCAAGGGCAGGCGTGGTCCGACCTGACGGCCGGACCACGCGATGGCCCTAGCTGCTTGGTGCGCGCCGAGGCGGTGGCGCCAGCCTCAATAACCCATGCTCCACGGTCAACCCGTCCGGGTCGAGCACGACCGTGTCCCCGGCGTCCACGGTCGCCGGCAGCACCGCCAGGCCCTTGACCTCGGCGTGCCCTTGGGCTCGTGCGGCAAGTTCGGCCAGCCTGTCCTGCCCGGCGGCACCGAACTTGCGCGTCGCGTCAGTGAACATCTGCGTCAACATGGCCGCCACCCGATCAGCGGCCACCGACAAAACCGTGGACCTCGATGTGCCGGTGCGCCCAAGTCGACCTGATCGTGTGAGCCGTCCTCGGCGCGCACGGTGACCGCGCGGACCGGGCTGTCCGCTTGGATCATCGCCGTGACCGACACGGCGTTTGAGGAACGTCGGAACGAAAACCAGCGCTAAGCCCTGATCATGACTTGACCTGCTGTGCGTCGGCACATTCCCGATCATGTGATCCCGAGAGGCACCTCCGCACGCTCAACGAGAACTCCGCGTGAGCGACGGAACGATCCGGTGATGGTCGATGGCCTGCTTCGGGTGATTCCGAACGAGGTGGATTCCCCCTCCACAGTTCCGATGGTGCCCTGGGTTCGAGGGCCGCCAACCAACCGAACCCGTTCGCAGGAGCCTGGCATGATCGGAATTCGACTCACCCACACGATCGCTGCGGCGACCGTCGCCCTGTCCACCGTCACCGCAGTCGGATTCGGCGAGGCCAGCGCGGCCGAAGACCTGCCTGCGAAATTCCTTCAGGACGATGTCATGATCCGCGAGGCCCCACGGCTCCAGGCCGTCGCACTCGGCCAAGGGGAATTGGACCACTCGGTGACCGCTCACTGTATCGCCCTGGGGGATACGGTCGAAGGAAGCAGGATGTGGATCCTGTTGACCGACAACACCAACGGCGTGCGTGGCTACACGTGGTCAGGCTACGTCGGCGTCAAGGCGACGATCGTGAACTGTTAAAGGGCGGATCGCGGTGCTCATCCCTGGTCCACGATCTTGGCCGGATCAGCGCTTTAGCGCTGGTTTCCGTTCCGATGTTCCTCAAACGCCGACACGACCCCAGAAGACCCCAAGGTGTTCGACCGGGCCGCGAGGATCCGCGAAAACGTCGAACCGCAAAAGCGTGCCCCGCGACTGCTGGTCGAACTGCTGCGCGACGGTGCCCGCGCCGGGCTGCCGTCGATCGAGTGGCCCATCGGGGTCCACCAGCCCGGCCGGGTGATCGGCACGGTCAACTACGACCGTGACGGCGCGGAGGAGGGCTTGCAGACCTTGACCGGCTGGTGCCGGGTGGCCGGTGCCGGTGACTTGAGCTGCACGCCCAACGGCAACAACGAGGGCACCCACATCGGGGCCTTCGCCGTCCCTGCGGATCGGCAGGTCGAGGTCTACCTGTGCATGAACGTGCCGGCCGAGGCGCCAGGGTTCGACCGCAGCTCACTGGATGAACCCGCACGCTGAAGGTGAACACGGGCGGTATTCGGTCGTATCCTGATGGGCACCACACAGTCAGGAGGGGCGCGGCCATGCCGCTGGACTTCACCACTCGGGGCTTCGACCCGCAGGACCCGGACGGGCCGCTGCGGCACCTGAGCAGGTCCGACGCCACCCGTACCCCGATGGACGAGGACGCGCCGTGGGTGGAGCCCGACTACACCACGGTGGCGCGCGAGGCCGACCTGGTCGGCGGGGGTCCGTTCCGCGACTGGCCCGGCCCGCCCATGATCATGCCCGCGGGGCTGCTGCCGGACGGCCGGCCCTGGGGCAACAGCGACATGGACAACGCCGAGCGGATCGAGGGCGTGCGGCCGCGTAACCCGGCGGAGGCCGAGGGGTGCGTGATCGCCTACAACCGCCAGCAGCGCCTGTTGCGGGAGGAGGCGGGGATCGACCCGGCGTTCCGTGTGCGCGGCGTCCTGAAGGACACCCCGGCGGCGTACGAGGCGATCGTACAGCTTCACCTGGCCGAGCGTGAGCGCCGCGCCCGGCAGCGTCGGGCTAGCTGACCAGCCGCAACACCTCACCCCATCCGATCACCGGCCGAACCGGCCGATGATTATCTATATAGACAGTAATTCCACTGTGGGCGGGCCCGGCGCGCTTGCACGGGTGTCCGGGCTCAGTTGAAGTGATCAGGGCTCAGCGAAGGTGACAAGGGGACCCCCGTGGCTCAGTTGATCTGAACAGGCGGTTGGATCGGCGGATGCGGGTGATCACTGGCTCGGCACCGGCCGCCCGAGGAGGGGTTCGAGGTGGCGTGGCTGGACGCTGACGGCGTCGAGCAGCGGACCTCGTTGGGCGAGGCGGCGTTGGTGCCGTTCGAGGCGGCGCGGCCAGTGCGCCGAGGGTGGACGGCGGGTCGCCGCAGTTGTGCGGTGTCTGTAGGCAAACAGGTCGGCGATGGTGTTCGCGTGGGTCGGGAATGGGCTGTGACGGAGGACGGCGGCTTCGGGGACGATCGTGAAGCAGCCGCAGCCGGGGTGTGGCAGGGTTCGACCGTGCTCGGGCCGGGGTTGTCGGTGCAGGCCGGGCGGGACGCGACGGTCGTCCACCAGGCGGTTCCGGCACGGGTGGTGTGGCCGGTGCGGGTCGGGGTGCCGCACACGCTGGCGGGGCACTACCGGGAACGCCGGGCCCACGCGGAACTGGCGGACGCGTTGAACGCGGGATGCCCGGTCGTACTGGTCGGGGCCGGGCGGGGTGCCGGTGTGGTGGTGTCGGGGATGGGCGGGGTCGGCAAGACCCAGCTGGCCGCCGACCACGCCTGGTCGGTCTGGTCCGACGAGGAGTTGGACGTGGCGGTGTGGGTGTCGGCGCTGTCGCGCGACGCGATCGTCACCGCCTACGCCGAAGCCGCCGAGCGGGTGCTGGTCGAGCAGGACCCGCGGATCGCCGACCGGCCACCCGAGGAAGCGGCGGGCCGGTTCCGGGAGTGGCTGGCGGGCACGACGCGCCGTTGGCTGGTCGTGCTGGACGACGTGCAGGACCCCGCCGACCTTCGCGGTCTGGACCCGCCACCCGGTGTGGGCGGGCAGGTGGTGGTGACCAGCCGGAGGCGTGACGCGGCGTCCGGGCGCGGTCACCGGGTGATCGAGTTGGACGTGTTCACCCCCGACGAAGCCCTGGCCTATCTCGTCGAGGCGCTGGCCGGCACCGCCGACGGCGGCGACCGGGACCGGCTGGCGGGGTTGGCGGCGGAGTTGGGGTGGCTGCCGTTGGCGTTGAGCCAGGCCGCTGCCTACCTGGCCGACCAGCCGCTGCTCACCGTCGCCGACTACCGGGCGATGCTGGCCGACCGGCGCCGCACCCTGGCCGACCTCACCCCGCCCGAACACGCCCTGCCCGAACACCAACTCACCATCGCCGCGACCTGGTCGGTCTCCATCGACCGCGCCGGCCGCGCCGACCCGGCGCGGCCGCTGCTGGAGATCGCCGCCCTGCTCGATCCCAACGGCATCCCCCTCGCCGTGTTCACCGCACCGCCCATCCTTGACCACCTCACCGCCCGCGCGGGCCGCGAGGTCCACCCTGAGGACGTCCACGACGCACTGACCCGACTTCACCGGTACAACCTGGCCACCCTCACCCCGGACCGCCCGGAACGGGCGGTGACGGTGCACGCCCTGGTCCAACGCGCCGTCCGCGACACCCTCACCCCCGACCACCTCGACACTCTCGCCCGCACGACCGCAGACAGCCTCCGCACCATCTGGTCCGAGATCGACACCGCCCACTCCGGCCTCGCCCAAGCACTCCGCGCCAACACCACCACCCTCCACACCCGCACCATCCCCGCGCTGTTCACCCCAGCACTCCACGACGTACTAGAACGCGCGGCAGACTCACTGGCCGACAGCGGGCAAGTCCACGCCGCCCTCGTCTACTGGCAGACCCTCCACGACCACGCCGACTCGCAGGTCGGCCCCGACCATCCCACCACCCTGGGCATTCGCCGCCATGTCGCCGTCGGGCTGGATGCGGCCGGTGGCCCTGCCGACGTGGTCGCCGCACTCGAGGCGCTGCTGGCAGACGAGCTGCGGGTGCTGGGACCCGACAACCCCGACAGCCTGGTCACCCGCCACGACCTCGCCTTCTGGCGGGGTCTGGCCGGTGACGCGGCCGGCGCGGCCGCCGGTTTCGAGGCGCTGCTGGCAGACGAGCTGCGGATGCTGGGCCCCGACCATCCCGGAAGCCTGGCCACCCGCTACGACCTCGCCTGGTGGCGGGGTGAGGCCGGTGGGCCGGCCGACG
>NZ_JBHYXZ010000054.1:9888-10359 GCF_042752395.1 Actinosynnema sp. NPDC059335
ACGCGGTCGCCGAGTACGAGAAGCTGCTGGCAGACGAGCTACGGGTCCACGGCCCCGACCATCCCAACACCCTGGGCGCCCGCTACAACCTCGCCCACTGGCGGGGTAAGGCTGGCGGGCCGGCCGACGCGGTCGCCGAGTACGAGAAGCTGCTGGCAGACGAGCTACGGGTCCACGGCCCCGACCATCCCAACACCCTGGGCGCCCGCTACAACCTCGCCCAGTGGCGGGGTGAGGCCCGCGGGCCGGCCGACGCGGTCGCGGATTTCGAGGCGCTGCTGGCAGACCAGCTACGGGTCAACGGCCCCGACCATCCCAACACCCTGGGCACCCGCCACAGCCTCGCCGTCTGGCGGGGTCGGGCGGGGGACCAGGCCCGCGCGGTTACGGAGTTCGAGGCGCTGCTGGCAGACCAGCTACGGGTCCACGGCCCCGACCACATCCGCACCCTGAGCACCCGCCACAGCCTCG
>NZ_JBHYXZ010000054.1:10456-19214 GCF_042752395.1 Actinosynnema sp. NPDC059335
ACGCCGACTGGCGGGGTGAGGCCGGTGATCCGGCCGGCGCGGTCGCCGAGTTCGAGGCGCTGCTGGCCGACCGGCTGCGGGTCCTGGGACCCGACCATCCCCGCACCCTGAGCACCCGCCACAGCCTCGCCGACTGGCGGGGTGGGGCCGGTGATCCGGCCGGCGCGGTCGCGGAGTTCGAGGCGCTGCTGGCAGACGAGCTACGGGTCCACGGCCCCGACCACATCCGCACCCTGAGCACCCGCCACAGCCTCGCCGACTGGCGGGGTGAGGCCGGTGATCCGGCCGGCGCGGTCGCCGAGTTCGAGGCGCTGCTGGCCGACCGGCTGCGGGTCCTGGGACCCGACCACCCCGACATCCCGGCCGCCCGCCACGAGATCACCTTCTGGCGAGAAGCGGTGGAGCAGCAAGGTATGGACGCAGGTGAATGACACCTGCCAGCGCGCCACTGCTTGCCGACGACAGCGCGTTCCGGGCAACGGCGACCCGGACAACAGCGAGATCAACTGTCCGGGTGGGCCCGCCCGATGTCCCAACCGCGACCCCAGAGTTCTCACAAAAACTGAGCCGGGGCCGCCGGCGGAGGACTCAGCGAAAATGAGAACCACAGCTCAGGCCAAGATCCACTTATCGGAATGGTTGAGCCAGGACACGCGGAGTATCCGGCCTGGTCAGCGGCGGTGCGGCTCGGGTTGAGGTTGGGGTTGCGGCTGCCGGTTCGTGGCTCGGTCGCGGGCGGCCCCGACCGAGCGGTCGTGGCCGAGGTCGACGCGTTCCCAGTAGCGGCGGCGGCGTTCCTCGTCGTCGAGGACCTGGCGCTCGTCGAGCAGCCCGGCGCGCAGCTCGCGGCCCTGAACGGTGCGGTCGGACAGGGTGGCGCGCAGTTCCTCGTCGCGCAGGGTGGTCTCGTCGCGGACGGTGCCGACCGCGACCCGGGCGGGCACCTCGGCGTCGATCGCGAACAGCGTGGTCTGGTGCTCGTCGACCTCGACCGGCGCCGGGTAGGTGGCCTCCGCTTCGGGCACGTCGTCCAGGCGGTAGGCGGTGCCGTAGTCGCCGCGCTCGACCTGCGCCTGGTCGTCGTCGACGTCGGCCTGTTCACTCTGGTCAGGCTCGGGCTGCTTGTCGTAGTGCAGCGCGAACACCGGCGGCGTCCACTCGTCGTCCTCGCGTCCGGCCGGCTGGTCGGGCAGCGGCCCGTCGTAGGTGAACGCGGGCTCGAACTCCGGCTCCGGGTCGGCGAACTCCGGCTCGTCGGGCAGCGGCACGTCGGCGTAGGAGTCCTCGACCGCGGGCTCCACCTCGGCGTCGTTTTCGACGGCGGTCGGGGCCACGACCTGCTGCTCGGGTTCGGACTGCGGCTCGTCGACGATCTCGGCGTCGACGATCTCCGGTTCGGCCTGCGGCTGGTGGTCCTGGGGCTCCACGTCCAGCAGGACGCCGGGCGCGCAGTAGTCCACCTCCAGCTCGGTGGAGACCGACGGCTGCGCGGCGACGTCCTCGATGACCTCGGCGTCGTGCACCTCCGGCGCGGGCTGCGTGGCCTGCGCCGGGGCGGGCGGCTCGTCGACCAGCTCGCCCTCGACCCCGGCGGCCAGCTCGGCCTCGAACGCTGCCTGGTCGGCGGCGAACTCCTCGGCCAGCTCGCGCAACACCTCCACCAGGTCTGGCTCCTCGGTGGGCGCGCCGGTGTCCTCGACGTCCGGCACGTCGACCGGTTCGACGTCGGGCGGCTCGACCGGCTCCGGAGCGGGCTCGACCATGCGGTCCGGGGTCGGCTGCTCGGGGACGGCGACCTCGGTGTCGGGGCGCTCGGCGTGCTCGACGTCGAACAGCACCTGCTGCACCGGCGGCTGGTGCGGCTCGACCAGGTCGCGGCCGCGACGCTCGAGTTCGGCCGCCGCGGCGGCGGCACGTTCGGCGTGTTCGGCGGTGTGCGCGGCCCACCGTTCGCGGGCCTCGTGCAGCCGCTCGAACCGGGCGGCCTGCTCGGCGTGGCGGGCGTGCATCCGGTCGGCGCGTTCGGCCTTGTCGATCAGCGCCTGGAGGTCGTCGGTGATCACGCCCCGGGTGGTGGTCAGCTCGGCGTCGACCTGGGCCCAGCGGGTGACCGACTCGCGCCGGTATTCCTCGGCCAGGACCGTGGTCTGCTCAAGCTGCGGAGCCACGTAGGCCGGTGCCCACTGCTGCTCGCGCTCCCACCGGGCCACCTGCTCGCGCAGCTGTTCGTCGGTCAGTTCGGCTTGGTCACGCTGCTCGGCCGGACGGCCGAGGGCTTCCCATGCCCGGTGCCACGTCACGTGCTTGACCGGGTCCTGCACCCGCGAAGGTGCCGGACCGATGGTCATCTGCTCGGGGTCCACGCCGTACATCTCGCGGTACGCGCCGACCGCCGCGGCGCGGGCGACCCACTGGCGGCGCGCGGCGTCGTCGGCGGGCACGGGCCCGAGCTGGACCAACGCCCAGTCCGGCGGCTCGATGACCAGGGCGCGGGCCATCGTGTCGACCCGCTGGTCCATCAGCGTGCCCAGCTCCTGGGCGTACTCGCTGATCGTCCCCGCGTAGGACCGCAGCCGCTTCGACCACGGGCCCGGCACCGGCGGATCACCGGCGGCCTGCACGACCTCGCGCACGCGGTGGGCCAGCACCGCCGACATGGACTCCACGTCGTCCAACGCGCGGGCATCCGGGCCCAGGACGCCGGCCAGCACGCGTTCGACGTCGTGGCCGGACAGCTCGGCGTGCGCGAGGGTCGCCATGAGCTGCCGGTGCCCGTCCTCGCCGGTCACCCATTCCATGCGGTCGGGTCCGAGGTGGGACAGCAGCACGTCGTGGTGGTGGTGCTCCATCGCCTCGCGCGCCGCCAGGCCCCAGACCTGGCCCATCTGCGCCAGGGAGTCGTCGGCCTCCAGCGCCGCCCGCCAGGTCTCGGTCGCCGAGACCTGCCCACCGTCGGTGGCCAGGACCTCGCGCAGCACGTCGGCTGGCGACACCGAGTACGTCTCGGGGTTGTGCGCGTCGGGTTCGGCCTCGGTGACCACGTACAGGTGGTTCGCCGAGCGGCCGCGGGTGGCGCCGGGGTAGAGCTCGTTGCGGCTCATCCCGCGCTCGACCAGGTCGTGGTCGGTGTCGGTGGTGCGGCCCTGCACCGAGTGCCCGGTGCCCGCGTAGGCCAGGGTCGTGTGGTGGCGCACGTAGTCGGGCCGCAGGTAGACCCGGGTGTCGTCGGAGTGCCGGCGGGCGATGAGCTGGCCCTGGGCGTTACGGCCCTCGACGGTCAGCAGCTCCCGGTTGACCACCATCTTCTTGTTCTGCGTGTCCGCGCGGTGGTCGTTGAGCCGCGCCGCGATCACGTCACCGCGGCCGATCGGGTTGTCGTCGCCGCCGATGGCCAGGACATCCTCGCCGACCCGGTCCAGCGCGACCAGCTCGTCGCGCACCATGCCCGACACCAGCGCGGCGTCCTCGTTGGTGCGCACGACCAGGACGGACTCCTTGCCGTCCAGCACGTCGGCGAGGTAGCCGCGCACGGCGGCCTCGATCATCTCCTGCTTGGTGCCGCCCCGGATCCGGCCGTGGCGCTGATACTCGGCGATCGCGGCCGGGTCGCCGTCGCGCATCTTCAGCGACGCCTCGCGCTCCCACTCCGACCGGAACCGCCACACCTGGGTCAGCTCGAACGGCGTGGCGTCGCGGGTGAGCAGCCGCAACATGCCACCGCTGCCCACCGCGGCGAGCTGTTCGTGGTCGCCGGTGTAGAGCAACTTGCCGCCGGCGGCGTGGACCAGGCGGGAGACCTCGGCGAGCTTGTCGGTGTCGGCCATCCCGGCCTCGTCCACGACCAGCAGCGTGCGCGGTGCGAGCTGCTCGGCGTTCTCGCCGGTGTACTTGGTGAGGAACTGCGCGACGTTGATCGCTTCGAGCCCTTCGGAGATCAGGACCTCGGTGGCGCGCTGCGAGGTGGCCAGGCCCAGCACCGGCGCGGAGAACTCCTCGCGCCACAACCGGTCCACCCACGACAACGTCTTGGACTTACCGGCACCCGCCGGGCCGATCAGCACGTCGGCCGCCTTGCCGCTGCTCAGAATGCCCGTCGCGGCACGCACCTGGTCCGGACCCAACCCGGCCTCGCGCAGCTTCCGCTCCGCGGCGACCTCCCGCTCGACCGCCAACCTCGGGCCACCGAACCGGTGCGCCTGCGCCACCAGCTCCTTCTCCGCGCCGATGTGCGCGGCCGTGGCGTACCGGGTGCCGGCGGCCACCTGGTAGACCGGCGCACCCTCCGGGGTCAGGTCGACCCGCAGCGCGGCCGGTGCTTCCGCGCGCACCTTGCCGACCAGCGCAACGACGTCGGCCGGGCCACCCGGCGCGAGCGCACGGTCCAGCAGCCGGTCGACCTCGCCCGCCGTCGTGCTGCCCCAGTTCACCTCGCCGACCAGCTTGTTGACCTCCAACGCCAACCCCGTGCGGTCCCAGGTCGCGTACTTCTCCTGGACACGGGCCACGGCGGTGCGCAGCAACTCGTCCTCGCCCATGGCGCGCCGCTGCGCATCACCGGGAACGCCCTCGACGTCGGCCTTGCGGGCGGCCGCGCGCACCGCGTCGACCTGATCGACCAGCTTCTGCGTGCCGTGCTTGCGCGCGTACCGCTCCGCCAGCGCCTCGGGGGAGAGCATGGTCTTGGGCTGCCGGGTCTTGTACCAGGCGTTGGCGCGCAGCTTGCCCAGCGCCTCGCGGCTGGGCTCGTGGCCGTGGGTGTCGACGTAGTCCTCGACCAGCTTGTCGAGTTCCTTCTTCATCGCCGCCGCGCGGCCGCTGGACTCCTCCAGCAGCACCCGGTCCATGCCGACAATCTCGCGCGCCTGGCCGTCCGGACGCCACCCGTAACGGGCACCGGTCGCCTCGGTGACCAGCTGCTCCATCCGCCGCTCGTAGATGATCGCGGCGGTGCCCTTCAAGTCCTTGAACTGCTGGCCGTCCACGGCGTAGACCCCGCCGCCCTCGACCTCGGTGCGGTTCAGGATCGCGGCGTGGGTGTGCAGGTGCGGGTCGCCGTCGCGGCTGGTCGAGTGTCGCCACAGCGTCATGACCAGGCCCTTGATACCGGCCATCTCGCCGGTGGTGCGCCTGCTGCCGTCGTCCAACGTGATGGTGCTGTGCCGCCCGACGCGGGTGGTGGTGACGTGCGCGTCGATGTAGTCGAGAGCCTCGCGCACCGCCTGGTCGTGCGCCGCGTCGACGGCCGCCGCCTGGTCGTGCAGGCCCGCGGCCTTGAGCACTTCCTTCCACACCGACGTCGACTTGTCGGCCATGAACGACAGGTCGTAATAGCCCACCGACTGCCGCTGCGACTGCTGCAACTCCCGCTCGATCTCCGCGCGGCGTTCCTCCGACGCGGTCGGCTCGGCCGCCAACGCGGCCTCCAACCGTTCCTTCGGCGAGGCGTACACGCCCTTGGTGCGCGGCCGCGAACCGAACTCGCGGATCGGTTTGCCCGTGGCCGGGTCCAACTCCCAGTGCCGCAGCTCGCCGTACACCGCGCGCATCTGCTCGGCCGTCACGAGGTCGCCGACACCGGGCACCGCGCCCGACGAGTCGGCCAGCATCTCCAGGCCCGACCCGTACCAGACGCCCATCGGCTCACCGTGCGAGCTACCGCCCAGTAGGTACTCGGCGCCGGGCGACGACGCGTCCCGTGAATGCTGAGCATGATCATGTTCGGCGCAGCCGGCCGCGCGCAACAGGTACTCGGCACCCGCTCGCCCCGCCGAGATCGTCGTCAGCCGCAGAACACCGCCCACCGGCCCCTCACCGACCCCACGCAGCCCACCGAGCGCCACCGGCGAAGGTGGCGTGCGGCGGGATCGCGGTCGTGCGGAGCACGCCGCGATCTTACCCGAGCATCGCCTGATGCATTGGTACATAGCTTTTGGTAGTAGAACTGGGGGACAGCACGAGGCAGATGGGGGATTGTCCCGTTCAGAGTTAGTTGGCGGTGTTCGGAGGTAGTTGACGGAGGTGGTGGCGGTGTTCGGGGTTAGGTGGCGGGGCGGTGATCGGGGTACGGGGCGGTGTCGGCAGAATGCGCGGCCGTGGACAGGCTCGGTCTGCTCCCTGTGGGCGCTCCCGCGTCGCGGGAGGGAGAGTTAGAGGTCGCGTTCGTCGACCTGGACGGTGAGCATCGCCTGGGGTTGGGGGATGCGTGGCGGGTGCCGTTCGAGGCGTGTCTGCCGGTGCGCCGGTTCCCCTCGTACAAGGGGCAGCGCCACTACGTGGGGCGTTGGTGGACGGCCACGACGGGCACGTTGGTGGGGCACGAGTCGTGGTTGGAGCGCGACCGGCTGATCCTGCTGGACTTCGATCCGGACGTCGTGGGCATCGCCTCGCAGCCGTTCTGGCTGTTCTTCAGCACTGCCGAGGGCAGGCGGCGCTCGCACGCGCCGGATTACTTCGCGCGGATGGCCGACGGGTCGGGGCTGGTGCTGGACTGCCGCCAGTCGGATCGGGTCAAGCCGCGTGACCGGGTCGCGTTCGAGGCGACCGCGGCGGCGTGCGCGGTGCTGGGGTGGCGTTACGAGGTGGTCGGCGCGGTGGCGCCGGTGCTGATGGGCAACGTGCGCTGGTTGGCGGCCAACCGGCATCCGCGTCACCTGCTGCCGGAGGTCGCCGCCGGGCTGCGGGAGGTGTTCGCGCGGCCGTGCGGGCTGCTGGAGGGCGCGGCGTTGGTCGGTGATCCGGTGGCGGTGCTGCCGGTGCTCTACCACCTGCTCTGGCTGCGCGAGCTGTCGGTGGAGCTGTCGGTGCCGCTGGGGCCGGAGTCGGTGGTGGGCCGGTGACGGGCGCGGCGCGGCCGGTGCTGCGGATGGGCGACCGGGTCGTGTTCGACGGTGAGGAGCACGTGGTCGCGGGGTTGGCGGGCACGTCGGTGCGGCTGCGCTCGGATTCCGGCGGGCACCAGGTGGTGCTGGCCGGGCATCTGATGGGCGCGGCGGACTTCGCGCTTCTGGACGGTGGGGAGCCGGTGACGGTGTCGGCGGTCGAGCCGCTGGGGCTGCTGGCGGCGCTGCCACCCGAGGCCGTCGCGGATGCCGAACGCTGGCGCGACCACCTGGTCGAGGTCGAGACCGGGCTGCCGCCGGAACCGTCGGCGGGCGCGCGACCGCGACCGGATTACGACCCGCAGGCGACCAGCCTGGCGGAGCGTCAGCGGGCCAAGGCCGCCGAGCTGGGAGTGGGGCTGCGGACGGTCGAGCGCAAGCGCGCCCGCTGGCTGGAGCAGGGCTTGTGGGGTCTGGTCGACCAGCGCACGGCGCGCACGTTCGACCCTGCCGGGCAGGCCGACGAGCGGCTGGTGGCGGTGCTGCGGGAGCTGATCGAGAAGGAGACGAACGCCTCCACCGGCACCCGGTCGCGGCTGATCCGGCGGGCGGTGAACCGGTTGGAGGAGCTGCACGGGCCGGGGGTGGTGCCGGTTCCGGGCAGGACCGCGTTCTACGCGCTGCTGGACCGGTTGACGGTCGGTCGGCACACGTTCGGGTCGGCGGTGACCCGGCGGCAGACGGCGAACCGGCCCGCCGGGGAGTTCACGGTAACGGTCGCGTCGCGGCCGGGCGAGCAGGTCCAGATCGACTCCACGCCGGTCGACGTGTTGGTGCTGGCCGCCGACGGCGTCCCGGTGAAGGCGGACCTGACCATCGCGGTCGACGTCGCGACGCGCACGATCTGCGCGGCGGTGCTGCGCCCGGTCGGCACGAAGGCGGTGGACGCCTCGCTGCTGTTGGCGAAGATGCTGGTCCCGGAACCGATGCGGCCGGGCTGGCCGTCGGCGCTGCGGATGGCGGGCTCGGTGCTGCCGCACGAGCGGCTGCTGGAGGTCGACGCGCGGATGCGGGAGGCGGCGGCGCGGCCGGTGATCGTGCCGGACCTGGTGGTCATCGACCACGGCAAGGTGTTCGTCTCCGAGACCTTCGGTCGGGCCTGCGAGCGGCTGGGGATCTCGGTCCAGCCGGCGCGCAAGGGCACCCCGACCGACAAGGGCGTGGTCGAGGCGACGTTCGACGCGGTCAAGACGCTGTTCGCGCAGCACGTCGCCGGGTTCAAGGCGGCCAACACCCAACTGCGCGGCCGGGACGTCGCGGCGGTCTGGACGATCGGGGAGTTGCAGGACCTGCTGGACGAGTGGCTGATCGTCGGCTGGCAGCACCGGCCGCACGACGCGCTGCGCGATCCGCACGCGCCGCGCCGGATGCTGTCCCCGAACGAGCGCTACGCCGCGCTGGTCGCGGTCACCGGTTACCTGCCGATCGCGTTGACCGGGGCCGACTACCTGGAGCTGCTGCCGGTGGAATGGCGGGCGGTCAACGACTACGGGCTGCGGATCGGGCTGCGCACCTACGACTGCGGCGAGTTGGGCCGCTACCGCCGGCAGCACTCCGGGCTGGCCGGCAAGCGCGGTCTCTGGCCGGTGCACTACGACCCCTACGACCTGTCGCAGGTGTTCCTGCGCACCCCCGAGGGCTGGGTCACCGTCCCCTGGACGCACCGGGCGATGGTCGCCGCGCCGTTCGCGGATTTCACCTGGCGGCACGCCCGCCGGCTGGCCGAGCAGTCCGGCCGCGCGAGCGGCCGGGCGGTCGGGGAGACCGAGATCGCCCGCGCGCTGGACGCGCTGCTGACCCGCGCCGAGTACGGGCTGCTGGAGGGCGCGGCGTTGGTCGGTGATCCGGTGGCGGTGCTGCCGGTGCTCTACCACCTGCTC
>NZ_JBHYXZ010000054.1:19224-34066 GCF_042752395.1 Actinosynnema sp. NPDC059335
GGGGGGGCGCGGGGGGGGGGGTGTTCCCGAGCGCGCCGCGCGGGGGGCGGGGCGGGGTCCCCCCCGCCGAGAGGGCGGGGGCGGGGGGGGGGGGGGGGCTCGCCGCTCGCACCCGCACCGCCGCGCAGGCGCACCGGCCCCCGTTGCCCGACCCGGTCGAGGACCCCGGACAGCCCGCGCCGGACACGGCCGGCGGCGCGCAGGTGATCGAGTTCGGCGTGTTCGACGCCGAGGCGGAAGCGGAAAGGTGGACATGACCGGACAGCGGTCCTTACCCGATGTCGACGAAGGGCTGGTTCCCGACGAGCCGCTGACCACCAAGGAGGGCTGGCGGCGGTTCGTCGGACACCGCGTCGAAGCCCCGGACGAGCCGGACCCGGCGGGCTTGTCGGCGCGTGGGCGGGCGGAGCTGGAGCAGGCCCGCAGGGACTACCACTCGGCCCTGCCACCGGCCAACACCCCGACGATCCGGCAGGTGTTGTCCACCGGCCGGCTGCTGGTCCAGCTCAACCGGGGCCAGTTCTCCGCCCGCCGGGGCCTGATCGTCTCCGGGGACTCGGGCACCGGGAAGACCACCGCGCTGACCCAGCTCGGCCGCACGCACGAACACGTCGTGCGCCGCCGCCACCCCGGCAAGGGCGGGGAGCACCGCATCCCGGTCGTCTATGTCACCGTCCCCACCGCGGCCACGCCGAAGATGCTCGCCTCGGAGCTCGCGCGGTTCTACGGCCTGGACCTCGGGGCGCGGGCGACCATGCCCGAGATCGTCAACACCGTCTGCGCGGTCGCCGCGCGCACGCACGTCGAACTGGTCCTGGTCGACGAGATCCACAACCTCAACCTGGCCACCCGCTCCGGCGCGGAGGTCTCCGACCAGCTCAAGTACTTCGCCGAACGACTGCCCGCGACGTTCGCCTACGCCGGGATCGAGGTCGCGGAGAGCGGCATGTTCGCCGGGGTCAGGGGACGGCAGATCGCCGGCCGGTTCACCATGATCCGCTCCACCGCGTTCGACTACGGCACCGACGAGCAGCGCGCCGCCTGGCGGGCGCTGGTCGGCACGCTGGAGTCGACGCTGCGGCTGCACCGGCACCGGCCCGGCACGTTGGTCGACCTGGCCGACTACCTCTTCGAGCGCACCGGCGGCATGATCGGCAGCCTCTCCCAGCTCGTCCGGGGCGGCGCGGTGCTGGCCGTCGACGACGGCGAGGCGATCACCCGCGAGCTGCTGGACCTGGTCCCGGTCGACGAAGCCGCGCTCCAGACCCGTCCGCAACGCCGCACACGCGCCCGGACCGCGCCCGCCGCGCAGCGGTCGGGGGCGTGATGGTCTCCCGGTTGCCGATCACCGTCCGGCCCGCCGGCGACGAGATCGCGGTGTCCTACCTGACCCGGCTCGCCGCCCTGCACGAGATCCCCTTCGATGTCCTCTGGGCGCAGGTCAGCAGACCGCGCGGCAACGGCAACAACACCCGCCGCCTGGACGGCGACCTGCTGGCCTGCGTCGCCGACCAGCCCCGCGCACGCCTGGACCGGGCCGTGGTCGAGCTGCGCGACCCGGAACCGGACTGGCTCGCGCTGCGGCACGAACCCCAACGCGGCTGCCGCCGCTGCGACGCCCGCCACCCCGGCGGGCCGGTCCTGCGGCTGCTGCCGCACCACACCTACGTCTGCACCCGGCACCGGATCTGGATCGGCCCGCCCGACCAGACCGACCACCCCCAGCCGGGCCTGGACGAGCTGCCCGAGGTCGTCGCCGCCCAGCACCGGCACCTGCGGCTGCTGCGCCGCCTCGGCCCGGCCGCCACCTACGACGCGGTGCTGACCGGGTTCCTGATCTGCGCGCACCGCTGGAACTTCACCGAGATCGCCTACGACGGCGACGCCTGGCTGGACTGGACGCGCCGCGCCGAACTGCTCGTCCCGCCCGGCACCGAGACCGACACCTTCAGCACCTCGCGGCTGTTCGCCGCCACCTACCCCGAAGCCGTCGCGGTCGCCGAACTCGTCGGCCCGCTGCGCTGGCGGCGGCTGGCCGCCGGCGGCCCCGACGACCAACGCGCGTTCGCCGCCGAGATCGGCCGCCGCCTCGGCCTGCGCGACTACCAGCCGACACTGACCCAGGACCCGATCGCGCACTGGATCGAACAGGACTGCCACCAACCGCCCAGCCTGCCCAACAACGACTACCGCAGCCTGCGCACCTTCGGCGGCACCACCTTCGTCAAACCCGCCAGGGACAGCGACAACAAACGCCACCTCGCCGCCTACTGGTTCGCCCAGAAACACCGACGCGGCGGCGACGCCATGCTCCACCACCGCGCCCTCAACCCCGTCGTCATCCGCGACTGGTCCCACAAGAAGGAACTGTTCACCGGCGCACTGGTCACCAGCTTGGAGACCTCGTTCGAGACCCGACGCAAAGCCGACGTCGACGCCCTGGTCGAGCACAGCAGTTGCTACCTGCGGCCCGAACCAGTGCCCTCGTCCTACCTCGACACCGCCAAGGAACCAGTCGGCTGGTCCCTCCGAACAGGCCCCCGACCACCGGTCGGAGCGCGCCCGGCACTACCGGGTGAACGGCCCAAACACTTCTTCCCGCGCAACCGCCTACGACCCTCCAACTAGGCTCAAGTAACCCGAAACCTCAGCGTTCACACTTACCCTCCGAACCCGTTGATCCGCATCGAACTATTGAGATCAACGGGACAGGACAACAGTTCACCGCCTGCCCTAACCTCCGTCGAAGCCGATCCAGAGTCGCGACACACGCCTTGACGGGTTGCTATAGCCACACCTACCACATTGTGTGCCCGAAACAGGAGTAACATGGACACGGTCGACTACTTCGACGCCTGGGCCAGGTGGGCCGCCGGAGATGTGACACTGAGAGAAGATCGCCTGTGGGGACTGCAGGTATTATGGTGGGCCCGCATCGGCAAGATATTTGGACTGGTTGCTGGCCTCAGTCTTATTATCGACATCATCGGCCCGGAGAAGTTTTTGAGGCGCGCGGAGCGCGCGGCAGGAATGAATGTCGATGCAGCAATCATACTACTACTCACATTGCCGGGGGCGGCGTTCGGCGCAGTAATTTTGGCAAACAATGCATTCACGGCAGGGTTTCTCAAGTCCAGCAACCCAAACGCGATCTGGATGTTCCTTGGTGTGGCTGCTTTCAACGGCATCTTTGCCATCTTTTTTGCACTTGCCATATTCAATGACCATCGACACATTGTTAGCGCCGCACGTTTCTCCGCACTGACGATGCTGCTGGTCGGATTCCACTTCGACATGCTTGGCTCATGACGGGCACAGGACGTCCGCTATCTGCTGACGAGACACGAGCCAGGCACCTCACCCACCTTCGCCGAGGAGCGACACGGGAACCGCCAACTAGGCCCGGACGAACTGATGCTGCGCTGTTCGGGCCTGATTGACAGATCCCAGGTCAGCGGAACGCAGTTCCGCCAACTTCGCCCGGACAGGACAGGGATGAGCAGGCACAACGGAACAGGACATGATCGGGAGCACAAGAAGAACAGCAGCAGGCAACGGACAGCAGCACAGGAGGACCGGGGAACAGCAGGCAGGGCCTGGGCACCCGCTGGCGTCCGACCCGCCCCCGGCTGGCCCGCCGATGTGAGAGGTCTGGGGAGAGTCCTCTCCCCAGAGTGGGTGAACGCGAGGCGGCCCCGCCCGCCCGCGCACCGGGTGCCCACCTGCGCCCGACCAGCTCGGCCCCACCCGCCGACGTGAGGGGTTCCGGGGGAGAGCCCTCTTCCCCGGAACTACAGCCGCGCACCGCCCCGCGTGCGCATCTACGCACTCCATCCACACGGCATCCGCCATGCACGGCCGCGTCCCAGGCCGCCGCTCGCCGGTCACAACGCCGTGCCCGGAGACGACGAAGGGCGGGCACGGCGGCCGGCCCTTCACCGCGTCCGCGCGGTCACGCTCCGGTGACCACCCGGTGCTCGCCCTCACCGTCGACCAGCGGCAGTTCCGTCGCGCCCGCCCGTTCCGACCCGGCGGCAGCGGCGGCGTCCGGGTTTGCGGCGGGAGACGGCGTGTCCTCGGCTGCCACCTCGACTCCGCGCACCGCGTCCACCACCGCCGCAGTCGGGTCGCCAGTGGCCGGACCGGGGTGCCCGGCGTCCTTCGTCAACGCCCGCACGCGCTTCGCGCTCAGGCCCACCACCTCGCCGACCTGGGCGGCGTTGCGGAACTTCACCAACGTAGTGAGCGCGGCCGCCTGTCGGGCGACGGCGGCGGCCTGGTCCCGCTCTTGCTCCTCGCGCACGGTGGCGATCCGCTTCTCCAGCTCGGCCACCTTCTTGGCGGCCTGCTCGCCGATCTGCCGCTCCTCGACCACCGCCTTGGCGTACGCGGCCAGAGCCTCGTCCTCCTGCCGGCGCCGATCGGCGAGCTTGGCGTCCTCCCTGTCCCGGGCCTGCCGGAGTTCCGCCAACAACGCGGCCGCCGGGTCCTTCCTACGCGTCTGCGGTCGTGCCTGCGACGTCTCCTCGGCCATACCCACCCCTCCCTATGTTCGGCACTGCACCGATCAGCCTAACCAGCACAACCGCAGACTTGCGGTGACCACGACGCCACCCGATCCGGCCACCGGGCCGTACCGCCGCGCGGCACCGGAACACCGGTACTATCTATCTATATAGTCAGTGAATGCCACGTCACACGGTTCAGGTGAACATCGAGCCGTGGGCCGGTGAGGCCCTGCGCAGCAAGGCCGCCTACCTCGCGGCGCGGGTGGATCAGGAGTACGCCGCGAAGATGTACGTGGCGGAGACCCTGCCGACCCGTGCGGAGCGGCGGGCGGCGCTGGCCGCGCTGTACGCCGAGCGCATCCGGCGACGCCGCGCGGGGGAGCTGCTGGACACCGCGAGCGCGCTGTTCGAGCACGGGCTGCGGCGCGAGGTCGAGGCCCGCGGCTGGCAACGCCGCCGCTTCCGTGCCGCGCCCGAGGGCCTGGTCGAGATGCCCGGCCGACGTCCCGGCTCGACCGACAACCCGGCCGCACCGCGCTTCCACCGGCGTCGCCGTCGGGGCGACGAACCACCCGCACCGGTGCCCGAGTGGTCGGACTCGATGGCGTTTACCGTCGCACCCGAGCTGGCCCGGCTGGTGCGCGACGCGGTCACCGCCGTGACCGCCGACCAGGTCGCCGCCGTCCAGACCGGGCTCCGCGACCGGGTCATGACCACCGGCGACGTGTGGCGCGCGGCCATCTACCGCGTCACCGCCGACTGGTACCCCGGCCACGACCTCGTGGTGCCCGACCGCGTCGACGCCTAGGCGACCACGACCCGACTGTCACTTCTCAGCGGATTTGGCGGGACAAGTGCCGCCGACCTGCGGTCCGCCACTTGTGCGGCCTGGAGCGTAACCGGCTTTCTTCTCACATGATCCGGCGGATTCCCAAACCTCGGTCACTGGACGTCGTCTTCGCCGAGGTCGCGGGCCTGGCGGCCGGACAGCTCGGTGAACAGCGCCGTGTTGCCCATGAGCACGGCGTGGTGCGGGAACGCACGGGCAGGGCGGCGGCCATGATCTCCACCATGAACGTCGGCCGTCCCACGTATCCAGACCCGTTACCCCGACCCGCGCCGGCCGCGGTGCCGTCGCGGCGGGAACCGTTGCCGCGCTGGACGGTGCCGGTGGTGGCCGCCGTCGTGCTGCTCGCGGCGGCGGTGACGGGTTGGCTGTTGTGGCGGTGGATCGACGGCTTGGCGCTGGCCGACGTGGAGAAGAAGGCTGCGGCGCAGTTGGACGCGGTCAAGATCGCCGCCTCGATCGCGGTGGCTGGCGGTGGGCTGTTCGCGCTGTACCTCGCGGCACGGCGGCAACGTACCCAGGAGCTGGAGTTGCAGGCCCGGCACGCCGAACTGGCCCATGCCGAGCAAGACGCCGCCGCCCGCCGGGTCACCGAGCTGTACAGCAACGGCGTCGAGCAGTTGGGCTCGGACAAGGCCGCGGTCCGTCTCGGCGGCCTCTACGCCCTGGAACGCCTGGCCCAGGACAACCCCGACCGGCCCACCCTGCGCCAGACCGTGGTCGACGTGCTGGCCGGATATCTGCGCATGCCCTACACGACCCCGAACGACCCACCCGCCGAGGACGCCGACGAGCCGACCCACACGCGCTACGAGGAGCGGGTGCAGGAACGCGAGGTCCGGCTCACCGCACAACGGATCCTCACCGCCCACCTGCGCCCCGGCAACGACCCAGACCACCCGGCCGACACCTTCTGGCCTGACACCGACCTCGACCTCACCGGCGCCACCCTCATCAACCTCGACTTCCGGTACTGCCGACCACGCCACGCCCAATTCAGTGGGGCGAGGTTCACCGGGGACATCAGATTCGGCGGGGCGAGGTTCGTCGGGTTCGCCGTGTTCAACGGGGCGACATTCGCCGGGGCGACCTGGTTCGGCGGGACGATGTTCGATGTGGACGCGGTGTTCACCAAGGCAAGGTTCACCGGACCCGTCTGGTTCGACGGGGCGAGGTTCGCCCGGGACGCCGTGTTCACCAAGGCAAGGTTCACCGGACCCGCCCGGTTCGGCGGGGCGAGGTTCGACGGGTTCGCCGTGTTCAACGGGGCGGGGTTCGCCGGGGACGCCGGGTTCGGCGGGGCGAGGTTCGCCAGGAACGCCGGGTTCGACGGGACGAGGTTCGCCGGGGACGCCGTGTTCAGCGGAGCGACGTTCGATGAGGACGCTGGGTTCAGCGGGGCGTTGATCGTCCATCCGGTGCCGGAGTTCTCGTCTTGGCCGCGCGGATGGCGGCCCGCTGGCGAGCACGGTCCGGTCGAGGGCCGGGAGGGCACCTGGCACCGCTTGGTCCACGTTGACCGCGAGGCATTCCCGTCGAGCGGCCAGGACCCGGCCCCCGACCCTGACGACGGCTGAGCCCACCCGACCGAGACCGAACGGGCGCCGGGTGGCGTCCGGTCGCGGCGCCCCCGGCGGCGTGAGCTCGGCCGCTGCTCGACGACCACGGCCCCGCCTGCCGGCCACCCTCGTCTGGGCGGCCAACTTCTCGGCCCCACCACTTCATCTGCGAACCCGCCACGTGCACCGCCACTTCACGTGCGAAGCCGCTAGGTCACCGGCGAACCGACACCGACCGAGGACGACCCGGTTGGGTGGACCCGCGTGCCGCGCCGCTGAGGCAACCGGGTGGCTCTGTCTATCTATATAGACAATTACCGCATTCATGCAACTTGACCTGTGGCTTTCCGGTTTGACAGAGAGCCTAACGTGGGTCTCATGGCAGTGGATGTGCAGTTGATGGGCGAGCGGGCCGCAGCTAGTACCCGATGCGGCGCCTGCCGGGCGGCGTGCGCCGGTTCGGCGAGGCCAAGGCGGAGGTGACCCCAGGCGGCACGGAGCTGCCGGTGCGGCAGGCCGTGCTGGCGCTGCCGGCGGCCGGGCAATCGGAGCCGTCGGTGCGGTCGACGAAGACGCGCCGGTGCTCGGACTGCGGGGCGAACCTCCAGCGCACGCCCATCACCCCGCAGGGCGAGGGCGAGGACCTGGCGTTGCGGCTGGGCCCGGCCTGTCTGCTGATCATGCGGCTGCGGGCGACGCATGGATCACGCGGTGGCGCGGGCAACTCGACCCGGTCACCCGGCGACCTGGTCCCGGCCCTGCCAGCGGGCAGCCCGGACCGGCTGCTGTACCTGATCAAGCGCATGGCCGGCACCGTCGTGGCGAACGACGCAGTGCCCGCCACCGCCGATGCCGCCGGTAGATGATCAATCCTTTCGCCCGGAGGTTCGCCCGGAGGCTCGGAGGCAAGATGTGCCTCCGGCTAGCTGCGCTAGCCGGAAGCGGAAACGCCTGGTCACCGACCGTGCACGTAGGCGGCACGGCGCGGTGCGCGCGTAGGGTCGCGGCGTGGGGCGCGGCGCGTCGGGGGGGCGCGGCGACCGCCCCGGACGGTCCGGGGGGACCTCATGCGCCACGACGAGGATGACCACGCACGCCCGGCTCGCCACTGGCCGGCCGACGATCCCGACACGACCGGCCCGCCACCGGACACGGCGGCCGAGGTCGAGCCGGTGTCGCTGCCGAACCTGATCGGGCACGGCGGGCACCTGGCGCCCATCCCCGGCGGGCGTCGACGGCAACTGCTGCTGCGGTTCACCGCCGCCGAGCTGGCCGAGGTCACCGGCCGCGCCGCCGACTACGGGCTCGCCCCGGCGGCGTTCGCGCACATCACCGCGAGGTTCTTCGAGCCCACCGCCCCCGCGCTGCGGCGGCTGCGGCCGCCGATGAGCCGGCAGGACGCGGTCGCCCTGGCGGCGGACCTCGTGCCGCTGCGCCGGACGCTGTCGGGGATCGGCACCAACCTCAACCAGCTTGCCCGCGCCGCCAACGCCGGTGACCAGGTCAGCGCGGCGCAGCTCGCGGCCGCGGTCGAGTACCTGGCGCACGTGCTGGCGCGGGTCGAGGATTGGCTGGACCGGGTCGACCCCGACCGGGTCGTGCACCGGCGCGGCGCGCGGTGAGCTGGCGATGCTGCCCAAGCTGCTGCCGCGTCACTCCAACCTGCGCGACACGGTGCGATACCTGTTCGCCGTCGGCGGCCGCACGGTGCACACCGACCCGCACATCGTCGCCGCGTGGGACGACGACCTGCTGCACCCCGACGTCGCCCGACCCAACGACCAGGGCGGCGACCGGGAGACCGTGCTGCGGGAGATCATCACGCAGCTCGACGCGCCCCGACGGCTGCGGCACAAGACCGTGGCGGCCGGGCACGTGCTGCACGTGCCGATCTCCGCGCACCACGACGACGGCCTGCTGGGCGACCAGCGGTGGCGGGAGCTCGCGGAGGAGTTCGTCGCCCGGCTGGGATTGGAGCGGTGCAGGTGGATCGCCGTGCACCACGGCACCTCGAAGGCGGGCAACGACCACGTCCACCTGGTGGTGCAGCTGGTCGACAAGGACGGCAAGGTCGCGCGGCTGTCGCACAGCAAGGTCAAGTCCCGCGCGTGGGCGCAGGAGGTCGAGCAGCGGCTGGGCCTGGTGCGCACCGGCGCGACCGGCACCGGAGCCCGCGAGCTGACCCGCGCCGAACACGAACGCGCCGACCGTACCGGTGTCGAGCCGCAACGGCGCACCCTGGAACGCCGGGTGCGGGCCGCGGCCGCCGGGTCGACTGGGCCGGGGGAGTTCGTCGACATCCTCGCCGGGGTCGGGGTACAGGCGACGCCGTCGACCGGCGGCGATGTCGGCGGCGAGCGGGTGACCGGCTACCGGGTTGCCCTGGCCGAGGACCAGGTGCTCGACGGCGGCCCGGCCCTGCGGCTGAGCGGTGGGCAGCTGGCCCGCGAGCTGACGTTGCCCGAGCTGGTTGACCGGTGGCGGCGTGCCCGCGAGGTCCTGGCCGACGACGCGGTGCCCGACCGGGCGGCGGTGATCCGGGAGGCGGCCGACCCAGCGGCGTGGGCGCCGGGCTCGACCGGGCCGATGCGGGGCGGCGACGCGTGGTGGGCGATGGCCGGGCGGCACGTGACCACGGCGGCCGGGCTGATGGACCGCCTCGACCTCAACGACCCGGTCCACCGGCACGTCGCCGTGGAGCAGGCCGCGCAGTTCACCGCGGTGCTCGCGCTGCGCTGGCCCGCCGACCCGGCCGACGAACATCAGCGACGTGTGGCCGACGCGGTGCGCCGCGCGGCCGACGACCTCGCGGCCGCAACCCGGCTGTGGCGCCCCTCGCCGACAAGCCGGCCGCCCCGACCCCGCCCGCTGCTGCCGACGCTGGCGAGGCTCGCGCTGCGCCTGGCGCGCACCGGCGACACCGACCTGGCGTTCACGCTGCTGGCCCTGGCGGCGCTCGCGGCGCTGGTCATCGCCTTGGCCGACCGCATCACCGAGACCGGGGAATCCCGTCCGCCGCGCGGTGAACCCGGCGCGCACCTGCGCGCGGCCACCGAGCACCTGCGCCCCTACCAGCGCCGCACCACCACGTCGGCCGCCTCGAACACCACGGCGAAGAACCCGGCGGCACGGGTGGTCGAGGACGCCGTCGAACGGCGGCTCGCCGCGTCGCAGGTTCGGCTCGCCGGACGTCCGGTGCCGGGTGTCGCACCGCGTCGTCGCGCCGGTCCGACTCGATGACCACCGCCGACGACGTGCCGGTCCGGTCGTCCCGGCCCACGGCGTCACGGGGTCGGGACGTGCTGCGCGACCGCGCCAGCGGACTCGCGGGCCGGGAGCTGCACGCCAGCACCCTGCCGTGACCTGGCCGACGGTCACGATCAGCACCACCGCGCGGACGGTGCGGCCGGTGCCGGTCAGGATGTTCTTGATCACGGCCACCGGGCTCTTCGACGCGGCGTTGGTCGTTCAGGATCAGGTGGACGACCTGGCCCTGGCCCTCGGCGAAGCTCATGGTGCGCATCGGGGCGTCGGGCTTGCGACGGTGGTAGGGCTCGCCGTTCCACGGCGCGACCTCCAGCACGGTGCGCAGCTCAGCGATCGGGGTCAGGGCTCCAGCGGACAGGGCGTCGACCTGGTGGCGCGAGGTTGGTCGGGTGAGGCAGGACGCGGCCGTTGTGGAACCGGCCGCGTCCTATTGGGCACGCGGGTTCGAGGTCAACGTCCTTGGGCTGTCCGAAGGACGAGCCGGACAGCCGGACGGCACGGCCGCGCTCCAGATACGAGATGTTCAGCTGCGTGAAGTTGGTGGCGGGTATCCGCGCCAACGGCACCCGCCGGTCTCGATCTCGTGTCCGGGCCTGGACAGCAGGAGTCGAGGAGTGAAACCGGCACCGCAAGCGAGCGGCTTCGTGTCCAACGGTAGGCCGAGACGCCTCCAGGCTGCCAGCACGCCGGGACAGGACAGGACGGCTCGGAAAGTTGTCCTGGACGGCATACCTGCCCTGACCTGCCGGTTCGGTTTCGATTTTTGCTGTCCGAATCGTCCGTTGGACGCCCGGACGCTGCACGGTCGGTGCGGCGATCGACCAATCCGGACCATCATGAACTGGAAGGAATCGCCCTTACCTGTGTGGGTCGTTGCACGAGACCTCGATCGGCGCCAACCGGTCGGGGTGTCGGGCCCGTGGAGATGGGGTGTGTGTCCGGGCCATGGTGTTTCGAGAGCGGAGCGAGTGATGATCGTGTCGACAATGCCCGAGGACCAACGCCCCCTGTCGTGTCTGCCGTTGCCAGCGGTCCTGGTGCGATCCGGGGTGCTCGTGATCGTCTACGTGTTCCTCCTCGTCTTGCTGCGGGCGGGGTATGACGCGCTGACCAGCTTGTCGCTGGTGTCCGGTCTGAGTCTGGTCGCAGTTCGGACCGGACACGGGCTGTCCCGCCCGCTGAGGGCTTGGCCGATGATCCGTTTCGCCCGCTGAGTTCGGACGAACATGATCGAGGTGCACTCCTCGGCAACGAGCATCCGCGCCCGGCTCTCCGCTGGGCGCGGGGCTTCGTCCCCGCACTCGGAGAAATCCTCGCCACCGGGACGGAGCGCGGCTCCACCACTACAGGTCGATCTCCCGACCTGGCTAGCCGGCTCGCAAGCCGACAGCGTGTTCGAGGCATGGTGGCCGT
The DNA here is from genome assembly GCF_042752395.1 of Actinosynnema sp. NPDC059335. Classification (NCBI taxonomy): domain Bacteria; kingdom Bacillati; phylum Actinomycetota; class Actinomycetes; order Pseudonocardiales; family Pseudonocardiaceae; genus Actinosynnema; species Actinosynnema sp. NPDC059335. Next base: position 30,819 of record NZ_JBHYXZ010000054.1, read on the forward strand.
CGACGCGTGCGTTGGCGGCCGCGACTGCGGCCGCGACCCTGGCCGAGTTGGTCGCGGCGCTCGACGAACTGCGACGAGAGAAGGAACTGTCCTACGCGCGCCTGGGCCGTCGTGCTCTGGCGGTGCGTGGATTCTCCCGCACCACCGCGCACGCAGTGATCACCGGTCGTCGTGCCCTGGACGAGGATGTACTTCGGGGCTTCTTGTATGTGTGCCGTGTCTCCGCCGACGAGTACCTGAGGTGGCTGGACGCGTTCCACAGGCTCGGGAGCTCCGACCCGCAACCCACAGTCGTCCATCCGGCCAAGGCTCCGCCATCCCGCGCGCTGCCCATCGAGCGCGAAGCCATGGGCGAACGCAGCGATGCCGATCAGCGGCGGCCGGATCCGGTTCGTATCGACTGGCCCACCCTGGACGACGTGCGGTTGAAGTACCCACGCGCCATCAAGCCGGCACCCGACAATGTGCACCGGAGCCTGCCGTGGCTGCTGGTGCCGGGCATCGCGGCTCCGGTGATCGCAATCGGCATGACGTGGACCGGTGTACCAGTGTCGATCATGCTCGGGCTATTCGTCATGGGCGCGATCAGCGTCGCTATATGGACGCTGCAGCTGACCGGTACCCCGGACCGGCCGCATCGACCTAAGACCTCGCACCACTTCGACTTCTACGAGTTCGACGACGGCCTTCAAGGTGTCGTCCCCGTCATCGGAGAATGACGATGAGCGAACATCACGACCGGCGACGCGGGGCAGGTGACCGGCGACCCGACCCGGTCGCAACTGCTCAGGGCCCGAACCGAGGCAGGGGTGTAGGAGACGTCTCCACTCCTCGGGAGTTCCTCGCGCTGCTCGACGCCTTGCGCAACACCAAGAACCTGTCTTACCGGCAGATCGGCAAACGTGCTGGTGCCGGTATGTCCAGCAGTACCGCTCAGGCGATGATCGCCAGCGACGTACTGCCCCCACTGCACAAGCTGCAGCTGTTCCTCAAAGGTTGCCGCGTCCGACCCGAGGAGACCAGGCAGTGGGTCAACTCCTGGCACCACGTCGCCCAGCTCACCCGGCCCGCAGCTCCGGGCGCCGACACATCACACCAAGCCGACGAACGCACCGCGCAGGACGGCCATGACCACACACCCGACGAAACCTCGAGCGACCAGCAACGCCCGAACAGGGGGCCAGACCAAACCGCGCCCTCGTCAGTTCTGTCGGGCTCCGGCCAACCACTCCAGGAACGACCACTCGACAATCCGGTTGTCATCAGACCGCAGCCCACCGGTATCTCGGTAACCGCACTGGTCCGGAGCTTCCCTCTCCGTGCCTTGGCAGCGTTCTCGATCCTTCTCGGTCTACTGTCCGGTAGCGCAATCGCCATGTGGCAAGCCCAAGTGCCGATCGAGGTCATATTCGCCGTCTACGGGCTGACCTCGATCAGCGTGTGCTCGTGGGCCGTCGTAGCGCGGCATCACCGACCACCTCATGAACGCCCTGTCGGCTACACCATGGGCGACCCCGACGTCTTCACCGACCCGGAGAGTATGGTGGCCCCGCCTGTGATCGGCTAACGGTGACAGGCCGCCCCGCGCCAGCGGACAACGGCATCCGCAGGAGAAACTCCCGATCAGGGGAGAATTCCGGTGGCCCGGCACATCTCGCACGAGTCTTCGTCGCGGACGGGGTCGTCGGCGGTTGTGACATGCGCGTGCCACCGAGTGCAACGTGCACAAAGACGCAGTCAGCGGGCAGAGCGGCCACTCGGCGGATCACCCCTTGCCGTAACGGGTGTTCCAGGCGATGACCTCCTGGAGCACGTCGACGTCGGCATGCGGGTCGAACCCGGTAGGTACCTCGGGCATCCCGAGCAGGTCGCTCTCCCACCCGCCGTACCGGTTGAACGGGTGCTAGGTGGCGCTCCATCCGAAGGTGAAGCCCGCGGCCACGAGCTTGTTGCACGCCTCATAGGCGGTCACGCCGATGTCGATGTCGCTGACCAGCGGCAGCTCCACGCCCTTGTGGGTGACGGGACGCCATCCGACGACCGCGCGGACGCGGGCAGCCGTCTTGGCGTCGGCAGCCCACAGCCAGGTCGAGCGAGGGCTGGTGGAGACCAGCAGGTCCGGCGGGACGGCCTGGCCAGTTGGGGTGTCAGCCACCGGTGACCGCCGAAGCCGGTGTCTGCTCGGCTGGTGCCGAGGAACTCGGTGCCGTACTCAGCTGCTGGTCGCCCGGCGCGAGCTTGGGCTTGCCCGAGACGCAACTGTCCACGAAAAACTCCTGGACCCGGTTCCGCCAGTCCAGGCTGGAGCCGCCGCCGTGGAGGTCGCTTGGTATCTCGCCGGGATTCTGCAACCGGATCCACGCGCCGAGGCAGCGGTCTTTGTCGATCTTCGGCGCGTCCTGGTCGCGAAGCAGCCCGTGCGTTTCGGCACCCTGCGCCGCGACCTTACGCAGGTATCCCATGCGCTCCTCGTAGGGAGCGACAGGGCCGGCGCAGCCTGCCAGCGCGAGCACGGCCGCCGCTGCGGTGACGGCGGCCAGTCGATCGATCTTCATAGTCGCAGGCCGTATCGACACCGATACTGTGCGCTGAAATCCGCTGGTGAGAGCCTATCCGTCGAACTCCGGCCGGGTCCTGCACGCCTTCGCTCGCGTGCAGCCCGGCTGCTCTTCGGCGGCCTCGTCGTTCGCCCCCGAGAGGATCGCGCTCTGCCGGAACCCGGTCAGGTGACGTGCCCGCCGCGCCGCCGCCGAGGCGGGCGGCGGCTGCGGCACAGTGCCGATCCATGAACGACGACCTGCTTGACACCTCGAAGGTGCCCGACTGCGGGGTTGAGCCGGATGACGCCGAACTGGCGGAGCTAGCCGGGCGGCTGCGGGCGATGACCGACCAGGCCACGCTCGACCGCCTGTCCAGCGGCTACTGGACCGCCATTGAGGAGCACCTGGCAACCCGCGGCACAGATCCGTTCGATGCAAAGGCGTTCATCGGGCTGCTGCACTCCACCGTGCCCAATGATGTCGACGTGGCTGTGGTGAAGGTGTTCGACGCCCAACTGGCGCGGCTACTCGCCCAGGTTGCCCACCGGCGGTGACACAGCACCGGTAAGGATCTGAAACATCGTGAGTGCTGGTGTTGGCCGACGTGAAGGGGGTACGGAAACACGCAAACCCGTACAAACCCGTGGCATAAAAAAAAAAAAACACCCCCAAAAAAAAAACCTAATAGGTAATGGGGAATATGGTTGT
>NZ_JBHYXZ010000054.1:34076-49895 GCF_042752395.1 Actinosynnema sp. NPDC059335
TGGGGGGGCCTAACTCCCCCTGGGCCCCCCCGGGGGTACAACACCCACGTTTATTCTTATAAATATGTGTGGGGGGGGGGTGGGGCCCCCCGCCGGGGTCCCCCAACCCCCCCCCCCCCCCACGTCTCCGAAGGTGATCAGGAGGAGAAGCCGGCGAGGCCTTTGATCCATCCGGGTGGGATGGCCTGGACCGCGCCGGTTCACCACGGTGGCGTTGACGCGCACACCGTCTGGCGCCCCTCGTGTCTGCCGTGAGTGACAGGGGCATCGAGTATCACATCGCCAGTGGGGCGGCGTGATACCCGCAGCGGACGCTTTCGGGCATGAGTGTGAGCGTTGACGGGGTACGGGAGTTTCGCGAGGTTCTGGAGGAGTGGCGTCGGTGTGACGCCGATCGTCTCCGGCTGCTCGATGCAGTGCGCCGGGAACACGACGATCACCCGTTGAGACAAGCGTCGGCACGGTGATGCCGTGCAACAACCAACGCCCGCCAGCATCTCCACGACAGCGTCGCGCCACCAGCGCACCGGCCGCCGCGACCACCACGTCGAAGAACCCGGCGGCGCAGCCGATGGTCCACTACATCGAGCATCAGCTGGTGGCCTCGAAGGCCCGGCTGATCGGTCAAACGGTACGGGGTGTCGATCGAGCCGCACCGCGGTGGCCAGCCCGCTCGATGATCACCGGAGGGAGCCATATTTCATCGGGAGGTCGCGACAGTTGGAACCCTTACCTTTCACCGTTGAACAACCGCCTTTGCAGCTCCCCATCCTTATCTTTCCACCAAATCGCAACTCGATGCTTTTTGAAGAGCACCTTGGGCATGACATCCCAGCAGCCCCTGCCACCATCGTCGTAACATGGACCGTTGCGGTTGTTAATAATGATCACCGCAGAGCGCTCATCCTCGTCAATCATCAAAGCGGCAATCTTCATCTCCGCGTGCGTCTTTAGCGCCCCAGCGTCTGGGCCGTTGATACCAACTTCAAGCATGAGGTCCAATGCCGCCTTGGAGTTGTCCGAACCACTCTGGATTTCCCGTCGCTCACCATCGTCATGGTAGTACCAGGCCGTGGTTACGGAGCGGCTCGTAGCGTTGAGTTTATCAACAGTGACCGAAGCCCATTCTCGATCGGTGGCCGCGTCGTCGATATTTACGACACAGGGCGGGTCTTCAAAGTCCTCCTGGGCGTTCGCAACGCCGAAACCGAAGCTGGCCGAAGCGCTCTCTTCGCAGTCGAACTTTTCGTCTGAGTCGATAAAAACGAAGTAGAAGATCAAAATCAGCGCGAGGAAACCTACGAAACGCTTCACGGCAGTAATAACACCATCATTTCCGAGGGGAGTATTTTTTCTTCGAGAGAGATCAATTCGCATCAGGAATACACTCTGAACCGCACTTCATCAACGGACTGTCGCCGCCCGAAGGTCATAGCAATGGGTCGTCAGCAGTCACCGATCCTCCACAACGAGCATTGCTCGCATTCTCTCCACATTAATACGGAGTTCTCATGGGCAAGCGCTTTGGCCTTATGTCGCCGCCGCAGTGTTGTGCAGTGGTGATCACTCTGACCGCAGGCTCTGGAATCTGACTGGATTGCATCCAGGCACACGCGGTCGAAGCTGCTCCCATAGCCGAAAGAGCAGTTCACGAACTTGCGTGCCCTCTGGCTATGCTTGCGGTGACGCGAACGCGAAACGCGAGCCGAGGTCGCAAATCGCGCCGTCGTCTACGGGCGTCGAGCACCGAAGGCGCTCGCAAAAATCACCGCGAGAGGGCTCTTGGAGCCCGCACCCGTGCGCTCCGTGTGCGGCGTCCACTACGGTCGTTGTTGAGCCGACAGGACGCGGTCTCCTTGGCGGCGAGCCTCGTAGCCGCTGCGCCAGCAGCTGTCAGGCCGAGATCCTGCCCAACGAGGCTAAGGACGGCGGCTGCGCCCCAGGTCGGCTGCAGGCATTCTTCCACGCAGTAACCTCACTGGACACAGCTGATCGTTCTTTCTCGGCGTACGCTACCGGAGGGTCAGCTGGAAGGGTGATCTGCTCCACCAGGACCACGAAGTCCGGCCCGCCGGACGTCCCGCGAATCGACTCGAGGTCGTCAACCACGATCCGGATCGGGCCAACACATTTAGCACGGATCCTGGACATGACGAAAGGCTCGACGTGTCATGGACGGGCGTTTTCAGGCGTTGTAACACGACTGATCAACTGGCCTTGGAAAGGCACTCGTCTGGTGTTTCCTAACCAAAAGTTGAGCTGGGCGGCGACGGCTGCCAGATCCGCAGAGCTGTGACGACGAGGCTAGTGCCTTTCGGGAATTACTGCTGCGACAGGCCATTGGTGTTCTCGTTCGATCCGAGCTGCCATGGCCTTAATCACCAATACGTTGGCGGTGCCGGCCCACACTCGACGAACTGAGTGTCCACGACGTCACCAGCAAAAGCCGCCAACCTGTGCGCACAGACATCGTGTCGATCAGCCTGGCCAGTTCGACGGGGTCGACGTCGTCGGCAAGCTGGCGCACGGACCCTAAGGGCTAACCATCCGGGCGGCGAGTTCGGCGGCGTCTGGCGTGCGCTCGGGGCGGCGGGCGTCGATCGCGTCCAAGCGGCGGTGCGTGCCCTCCTTCGACGGTTTGAGGTAGCGCTGGAGGGTGCGGCGGTCCTCGTGGCCGGACAGGTTCATCAGGTCGGCCTCGGTCGCGCCGTCCTCGCCGGCGTGGGTCAGCCGCGAGTGCCGCAGGTCGTGCAGGTCCCACCCGCTCGTCGCGACGCCCAGGTGCCGCTCGGCGGTCCGGTACGTCATCCGCCGGCGACGGCTGGACGGGTCGACATCGCGGGCGGGCACCGTGCCGTCTTCGGGTGCGAGCCGCGTGGACAGGAAGACCGGGCCGGTGCGGCGGCGCCCGAGGAGTTGCCCGAGCATCCGCGCGGTGCGCACGTCGTAGAGCAGTTCGTCGTCCTTGCCGCCCTTGCGCTTGGTGCGGGCCCGGCGGTTGGCGCGGTCGAGGTGTTCGACGTCCAGGCGCAGGACCTCCTCGGCGCGGGCCGCGGTGGCGTAGAGCATCGACCAGAGCGTGCGGTCCTCCAGCGGCCATCGGCGGTCGGTGACCAGCCGGTCGATCGCGGCGCGCGGCCGGACCCGGGTGTCGTCGGGCTTGGGCTGGTGCTCGCGGCGCAGCCCGTGCAGCACCGCCTCGGCGTCGGCGATCCACTCCTGCTCGGCGAAGTAGGCCAAGGCGGACGCGACCGCCGCGCGCTTGGCGTTGAACGTCGCCGGCTGCCGGTGCCCCCACGCGGTGCGGATGTTGGTGTGCAGTCGCTCGCGGGCCGGGCCGGGCTCGTTCAACTCCGCCACGTCGGAGACGCCGGCGAACGCCACCGGCAGGGCGGAGGTGTAGGCGCGGACGGTCTCCGGGGAGGTGATCCGGCCGGACCGGCCGCGCCGGGAGGCGAGGTGGCGCAGGAACGACGCCAGCGCCTCGGCGGTGGACACGCCGATCCCGGCGTCGGCGACGGCGTGGAGATGGCGGTCGTCGGCCACCCGGACCTCCTTTGTCAGATAATACGCGCGAAAGGTGCGCTGGCCCGGAACCGGCCACCAGCGGGGCCGTTGACCTGCGCGGACGCGTTTGTCAGATAATACGTCATTATCTGACAATGCGATCCCGGTGCACGCGCGCGGTTCCCTGCTCCATTCGAGCGGTTCTCTCATGTCACACGAGCGCTTTCGCTCGGCCGGTCGTTAACGTGGGTGCGTGCGAGCGGAAGCGCTCGCCGGTGAGAGGGGAACGCACGCATGGCTCAGCCGTGGGGCAGGAAGCCGTACACCCTGGCGCAGTTGGCCCGTAGGGCCGGGATCTCCGAGGGGCGCGCCCGCGCCCTGTACACCGCCACGCCGTCCGGCCTGCCGCGGCCGGACACCGCCGACGCCGACGGCCGGCCGCTGTGGTGGGAGGGCACGATCGACCGGTGGTGCGCCAGCACCGGTCGGGCGGTGCCCGAGGACTCGTTCTGGTTGGTGCGGCCGGAGCCGCTGACCTCGCCCGCCGTGGAACTGCGGCGTGGCTGGGTGGAGACGACCGGCCCGTACGGCAGGCCCATGCCGCTTTTCGCGGTGGTGTGGGACACCGAGCACGGGCACCTGGTGTATCTGGTCGAGCAGGACGGCGACCACGGCTGGGACACCGTCGCGCACGCGGCCGCGCAGCTGGTGGAGCCGCGCTGGTGGTCGACCACCGCGGTCGTGGTGCAGACCAACCAGCGGCTCGGCGACCGCGACGTGCCGCTGGCCTACCTGTACCGCCTGGTCGGCAAGAGCACCGCCCGCGACGGGAGTGCCGGGAACGACGGGGGCGGCAGGGGGGCGCGGAACCGCGACGCGGCGGCCGCGGGCGAGTCGTTGTTCGGCGGGCTGCGACGGATGTGGAACCGCGCCCTGGCCGGCCCGGAGACCCTCTCGAGTCCTGACGACGACCTCGTCGAGGGCGGGGCGGCGGCGCGGCGGTGGGCGCGCGCGGAGTGGGTGACGAGTCTGGACTTCGACGAGTTCGCGCCGCAGCTGGGCCTGTCGCTGCCGGTGTGGCTCGACGGCACCCTCACCGCCGGGACCGCCGCCCGCAGCCTGGCCTACCCCGGCACGCTGACCGTGCCGGACACCAGCACCGACTGGCCCGCGGTGCAGGCCCGGCTGGAGAGCGCCGAGAACACCGGGCTCCCGCAGCGGTACCCGGCGGCCTGGGCCGTGCTGGCCGCCGACGCCGCCGCCCGTCTGGACCAGATCCGCGCCGCGCACGCGGCCACGTCCACCGGCGGCGACGGCTGGTACCTGGCCGCCCGGCCCGCCGCCCCCGCCCCGCCGCTGGCCCTCGAACAGCGCATCACCGCGACCCGCCCCGAGCCCGACCTGGATCGCGTCCGCGACGAGCTGACCCGGCTGCGCGCGGTCGAGGCCGACCTGGACGTCGACGACCCCGAGGGGCCGGTCCACGCCGAGGCGATCGACCTGCTGGCCGAGCAGCTGCGCGCCGCGGCCCGCGACCAGGTCCGGGCCGAGGGCCGCAAACCGGCCGCGCGGGACTACGTGCCGGTCGCCGACGACGGTCTCGTGGTCTACCACGGCCGGTGGGACGGGCCGGTGATCGAGGCGTGGAAGGCGGAGCTCACCGAACTCACCGGCGCCGACCGCGACGCCGCCCTGCGGTTGCGCCGGGTCCACCGGCTCACCGACCGCCACGACCCCGACGTCCTGCGCGAGCTCTACCGCGACGCCGACGGCCGCTACCTCCTGGTCACGGAGTACGGCCCGAACACGGCGGTATGGGCCGAGTGGCCGGTCTCGCTGCGGGTGGTCGACGGCTGGACCGACGACACGGTGCTGGCCGCCGACCACCACGGCGGCATCGCCACCCTGCTCGCGCTCACCCCCGACCCAGACGGCCGGTTCCGCGTCGACCCCGTACCGCTGGGCCCCCGGTCGGGCCGCGACGCCCACGGCTACGGCTACGACGGAGGCACCCCGCACGTCACTTACCGGGCACTGCTGCGCTGCGCCCTGGGCGACGACGTCGACCTGGACCGCACCAGCCGCCGGCTCGTCGCGCAACGCGCTTCCACCGACCGACCGTCCGACAGCCAGCTGTGGCACGCCCTGTCCACCACGCAGGGACCACTGCGGTTGCCCTGGTCGCAGCTGGTGCAGTGGGCACAAGCCGATCACGACCGTGCCACCGCCGACCGCAACGCCTGACCGACCACACCGCAACGGCCCTTTGGTGCGAGCACCCGACCTGCGATTCGATCGCAGGTCGGGTGGTTGCAGGGAGTCGATATCGGAGGCTGATTCGCCACTCTGCCGAACCGCCTGCGCCGCAGTTCGGAAGTCACCCCCGCAGTCCGCTTCTGATACTCACAGGTATCAGAAGTAGGGCAGGTACATCGTCATGGGCCGAACCAGCACGTGTTACAGTATTACGAAATCGACTACCGTATTACAGATCGGAGGGTACGTGGCTACGTTGACGCTGCGGGTGGACGACACGGTGCGTGACGAGCTTGACCGCGCAGCCCGCGCACGGGGCACGACGGTGAGCGATCTTCTCCGGAACGCGATCAACGATCTGCTGGGCTTCGGAGACGACAGGCCGGATCGAGGAGACGTTGTCGCGGTGCCCAGGACGCTGGACACCGTCGAACGTCGAACGTTCGCCCTGCTGCACGAGGTGCTGGGCAAGCTCTCCGACGACGAGGACGATCGCCGGTACCACGGGCAGATGGCCGAGGTGATGACGGAGGGGTTCGCCGGGGAGTACCACGACGAGTTCGGCTTCATGCCGGTCGAGCTGTCGCCGACGGAGTGCTCCTGGGCCAACGACATCCTGGAGATGTTCCGGGTGGTGGAGCACCGCTTGACGGAGCTGACGCCTGAGGATCGTGAGCGGCTCGGGTCGGCCGTGCGGTACACGCTGACCTTCGACGGGTTCGACCTGAGCCGGCCGGACGAGGCACGGCTGCTGGCCTATGTCCGGTACATGGTGACGACGGATGGCCGCTGGGAGGAGTTCCGGGAGCGCGTGACCACCGGGGAGCGGGGCAACTCCCACTCGCCCAGGCTGGCCCGGTACCAACGAATGCGCGCCGCCTACGAAGCGATCCGGGACAGGAACCGGGCGAACGGTCGGATGACCTCCGCCTGGGACTTCGACATCGAGGATCTGCTGTCGATAGTGGAGGCGGCGCGTCATCCGGGGGGCGGGCGCTGATTCGGTGGCGTTCGCCGAGGATCTCCCGGCCGCGTCGCAGGGTTCGGCGATGACCACTCGTCGGTCGCTGGAGCCGCGGCGACCGATATGCGGTCGAGACCGGCGCGGCTCACTTGCGGATCTCCCGCATCCGGTGCGCGCTGGGGGATGACCGCGACGGCTCGGGCTACGGCAGGGTGCCGGTGGCCTGGCACATCTCACACGGGTCGTCATCGCGATCGGGGCCGTAGTCGCCGGTGCCGCCGCAGTCGGGGCACGTGGTGGAGCCGTTGGTGGTCATGCCGGTGACGATGGGCCTCCGGTGTCACCCGACCTCCCAGCAGCGCACGGTTGTTCTTGGCGCCGCCAGGACCCCATCGCGTTGACCGCGCGGCGGGCAGTAGCGTCCGCGCGGCACCGGCTCTCGACCATCGTTTCGGCCGGTGGTTGAGGGTTTTGCGACGTGGCTTCCGGTGGACCGGCCGGCTTCACCGGTGTGCGATGACCGAGTTGAAGAAGGCGATCGCCGCAGCCGCCGCGGCGGCACCGACGAGGACGGCCTGGGCGGGGTGGCTGCCCGCGACGGCAGTGAGCACACCGGCGCCGATACCGGTCAGCACCGCCAACAGCAGAATCAGCGCGGTGCGCTGGCCGAACAGGGCGGTGTTCGCGTGGTCGGCGGGCTCGTGATCGGCGGGCTCGGTGGGTTCGGTGGCGGGCACGTCGTACTCCTGTGGTCCGGGGCCGGGTCGTTCGACCGCACCGGCATCCCTATGCCGGTGGGGGCGGCGCGGAACGTACAACCCCGGTCCGTCAAGCCGGGGGGAGCCGGCGCAGGTGGTGTAGCCGGGGCATGATCACGCCACCAATGCCCGGACGCGTCCCAGCAGCGGGCGGTGGTTCCGGACGGATCAGAGCAGGCAGGAGCGTGGACATGGAGATCGTGGAACCGGCTGGCACCACCGACGACGACTGGGTCGGCACGGCGGGCGCCGAGGACAGCGTCATCAAGGGCAGCGGAAGCCTGTACGAACTCTCCGGCCTTGACGTGAACCGGTGGTCGATCCTCGCGGTCGACGCCTCCGCCTATAGCCACGGCGCCGAGCCGGAGTGGACCGTGCACGTGTACGCGGTCGACCGCCAGGCCGAAGAGGTGAAGTCCTACGAGGACCTGGCGGCGTTGGCGGCCCGCCGCGGCTCGGTGCCGGTCAAGGAAGTCCTGGTGCACAACGTGTCGTTCGACGACGTGATCAAGTGCATGAAGGTGGTGCACGTGCAGCTCATCAGCCCCAACTTCCCCAAGCTCGACGTCGTCGAGCGGGGAGACCACCCCGCGCAGGACTGACCCGCTGGCCACGTGCGGCACGTGCACCGCACCGGTCGGGCTGTCGGTGCGTCTGGCCGGCCGCGCTCTACCACCGGGGCCGCGCACAGGTGCGGCGCGGCCGAGGAGACGAACAGCCGCCGACCGCCGCGGCCGCGATCACCGCCGGTCGAGGCCGTGGTCGTGGCAGATGCCGGGCAGGTCGGCGTGGCCGAACGCGTCGTCGACGACCTCTTCGACGTTGACGCCGGACGCCAATGGGCCGGTGGTCGGGATCCGGGCGCCGGCGGAGTCGAGCTTGAGGTTGGCCGGGGCCAACTGCTCGTCGATCGCACGGTGGTAGGCGTGCTCGATCGCGGTCACGTCGTAGTCGCCGCGCTCGTCGGCCAGGTGCGCGGCGACGGCCTCGGCCACGGAGCGCCGGTCGTAGAACTCGACCAGGTCGCCGATCACGGTTCCGGCGGCGGGGTCTCGTGGGCCACGTGGTCGGTGAGGCGGGTCGTCGGTGGGGCGGGTGTCCGGCAGCGCATGCCGACCCACCATAGGGACGTCGGTCATAGGCGTCATGGTCCGGGCCAGGGGCTCCACCCGATCGAGACACCCGACCGCTGCGGTCTTTTATTCTTAACTGAAGTCACAGGTCGAGGTCGTCGAGTTGGCGTTGGACGCGGTCGGCGTCGGCGTCGCGGCCTTGTTCCCGGTACAGCTCCAGCGCCTCCCGCCACACCGTGCGGGCCTGCTCGTGCCGGCCGAGGGCGGCGTGGGGGTGGCCCACGCTGTCGAGGTTCTCCGCGACCGTGTAGGCGTCGCCGAGGCCGCGGTACAGGGTGAGGGCCTGGTGGTAGTGGTCGAGGGCCTGGTGGTGGTCGCCGGTGTGGTGGGCGATGTAGCCCAGGCTGTCCAGGGTGTCCGCCTCGCCGTCGGGGTTGTGGTGGTGTCGGTGCAGGGTGAGGGCGGCCTGGCAGTGCTCGCGGGCGGTGTCGAACCGGCCCAGGTGCGCGGCGTGCCAGCCCACCGAGTTGAGCGCCTCGGCTTCCCACACCGGCAGGTCGAGGGCGCGGTAGAGGTCGAGGGCGTGGTGGGCGTGCTCCAGGGCCTGCCGGTCGTCCCCCCGCTGTTCCCAGGCGACCGCGAGCACCTGGTGGCTGTGGGCCTGCTCGGTGAGGTCGTGGTGGCGCAGGGCCAGGTGGAGGGCCTGCTCCAGGTGGGTGGTGGCCTGTTCGTGCAGGCCCAGCCGGGAGTAGGCGTTGCCGAGGAGTCGGTGGGTGCGGCTGTGGGTGGCGGGGTCGGGCAGGTGGTCGGCGGCGTGCAGTGCGGCCTGCCACGTGGTGATCGCGTCGTGCCGGTGTCCTCGCCTCTGGTGGAAGGTGTTCAGGTTCCGGGCCAGGTGCCAGACGACGCTGTGGTGGCCGAGGGCGGCGGCGGTGCGCTGGGTGGCCAGCAGGGTGGCGTGCTCGGCGGCCATCCAGGCCAGCGCCGCGGCGGTGTCGGGCAGCGGGTGCGGGTGCACGCCGGGCGCGGGCGGCTCGGGCCGCACGAGCGCGAGATGGGGGTCCAGGAGGCGGTCGGCGGCGTGGGCGGTGTGCAGGTGGAAGTCCCCCACCCGGGTCAGGGCCGCTTCCCGCACGTGCTCGGGCAGGGTGGTGTGGGCGGTGTCGGTGGCGTAGCGGCGGACCAGGTCGTGCATGGCGTACCGGCCGCCGGGCCGTCGTTCCAGCAGTGAGGCGTTCTCCAGCGTGGTCAGCGTCCTGCGGGCGGTGCGGTCGGGCAGGTCGGTGAGGGCGGCGGTGGCGGGCGGGGTGGTGTCGGGGCCGGGGGCGATGCCCAGCAGGGCGAAGACGGTGCGTTGGGTGTCGGTGAGGTGGCGCAGGGACCAGGACAGCACGGTGGGCAGGCTGGCGGCGGGGTCGGTGTCGTGGTCGAGCGCCTCCAGCCCGAGGTCGCGCAGTTCGGCGGCGGCCTCGGCCAACGCGACGTCGGGGTGGGGCTCGGCGGTGCGCGCGGTGATCGACAGCGCCAGCGGGTGGCCTCCGCACAGCCCGATCAGCTCGTCCACGGCGTCGGGTTCGGCGGCGACGCGGTCGGTGCCCAGGCGGGCGGCCAGCAGGCCGCGGGCCTCCTCGTGGGTGAGGGTGCCGAGGGGCAGGTGGCGGGCGCCGTGCCGGTCGATCAGCGACGCCAGCTTGTGGCGTCCGGTGACCAGCACGGTGCAGGACGGTGAGCCGGGCAGCAGGGGTGCGACCTGGTCGCTGGTGGCGGCGTTGTCCAGCACGATGAGCATCCGCCGCCCGGCGACCAGGCTGCGGTAGAGCGCGGCTTGGGCGTCGAGGTCGGCGGGGATGCGGTTGGGGTCGACACCCAGGGCGTCGAGGAACCCGCGCACCGCCACCGCCGGCCGCACCGACTCGCCGGTGGGGCTGAACCCGTGCAGGTCCACGAACAGCTGCCCGTCGGGAAACCGGTCCAGGTGCCGATGTGCCCAGGCCAGCGCCAGCCAGGTCTTGCCGACCCCGCCGGCGCCGCCGATCGCCGAGACCAGCACCGTCGCGCCCTGCCCCGCACCCGCCGGGTCGGCGGGCGCTGTGGTGGCGGTCAGCACGCGGTCCAGCCGGGCCAGTTCCGCGCTCCGCCCGGCGAACAGGCCCGGTGCGGCGGGCAGCTGCCGCGGCAACACCGGCGCGGGTGGCAGCGGCGCGGCGTGGAGGGTCAGGTCGCCGTGCACCGCCCCGGTCTGCACCACCACGTCCACGGTCCCCGACATCGTGTTGCGGACCTGCGTTGGGCTGTCGCCGGCCGCCCTGGGCGGCGGGCCGTCCTCCGGGGGATTGTTCTCCGCGGGGTCGTTGGGCTGCCGCAGCTCGGGTGTCACCACCGTGGGCCACCTCCCGGTCCGGTCGCCGGCTGATGGCGCACAGCGTGGCACCACCGCGCCGCTGCGCTGGCCGGCGTCGGCGGAATTCACCCGACCGGCATCGGCCCACCCGCATAAGACGGTTTCCGCTGGCCCGGACGGCGGGCTAACCGGCCGCCGCGCCGCTGACACGTGGACGACGCTTGCCTCTGACAACTCCGATGACGCCTAACAGTCAGGGCTGGTGCTTGTCGGCCACCGACGTTCCGAACGGCAGGATCCTCGCGAGTTCGGGACTCCGGTCCGGAGGACTCGCGCCGCCGGACACGTCCGCGAGCGGCTGATCACCCGTTCGTGGTCCTGGTGGCGCTGCCATGCTGACCGCCATGACCACGACGCTGCCGCCGCTGCTGGCTGATGTGCCCGACCTCGACCAGGCCTTCGAGACGGTCGCGGATCTGCACGCCGAGTACACCCGACTGCTCGAACGCATCGCCGCGGCCGAGGCCGAGTACATGAAGAAGATCTCCGCAGCGCACAAGGCCGGGCAACTGGATTGGCGGGGCCTGGCCACTGCCTACGACCAGGTGCGCGAGTGGAGCAAGACCAACGGCCTCGGATCCTTCGTGGAGCGCTGGACCGCCCATGTCGACTACGACCGCAACGCCCTGACCCGCTTCGCCAGGGCGGTGCCCAACGGCGAGGACGGCAGGAGCTGGACCGGGAACACGGGGTGGGCCGGTATGGAGGAGGCCAAGGACTTGCCGCCGCGCCGCCTTGCGGTCGGGTTCGCGCTGATCGGCAACGGCGGCGTGCCCGTGCACATCGGCTTCACCCAGCAGTTCCGCAACCGGGTGAAGTCCCTGCACCGCGAAGGGTTGGTGTGGGAGTCCTGGGTGGCGCACCTGTGCGACGACCGCCAGAGCGCCGTGGAGGTCCGGCGTGAGCTGATCAAGAAGTACGGCGAGCCGAACGTGGCGGCCCAAGCGCCCGCGGCGGGCTAGGCGCAGCGTGCGCCGACCGCCGTCGGGCATGATCGCGTCCTGCCCGGCACCGCGACCGAACGGCGTCATCGGTGCTGGTTGCGCGCTGGCCTGTTCACCAGTCACCCATTGGCCATCCGGCCGTGAACGTCAGTTCGGTCCACACTGAAGCGACGATGAAAACTGGTGTTCCGCGTCGCCGAGTGTCGGGCGAGGAGACGTCCGTGAACCCGTCACACCTGCGGTGGCACGTGTTCACCGGCACGCGAAAGGCCCCCAGCGCGTTTCCGCTGCTGAGGGCCTTCGAGGTCGTGCGGCTCGCCTGGTAGGGGAGGTTTCACATACCCCGCCATCCAGGCTACAATCCTCGCTACCACAGCATGGAAAGCCACACGGCTGGACACAAGGCACCTGAGAGGGTCAATCCGGGTTCACAAACCGGATCAGCGGCCATCGGGTGCCTTTTGTCGTGCCCGTAGAGTACACACCCGGTAGTGCCCGCGCAAACAAGTGGCGTACTACCGGCATCAGTCGGCATCAGTGGCCATCACTGGGCTACGCCGACCGTTCCACTAGTACCGGACGAGGCTTCGTGACGGCGGAGAGCGTGTAAACGCCCTGCGCTTCGGCCCGACCTTTGCCCGACGGGATCGGACCGACTCGCCCCGCCACTGCACCGCAGGGCACGGAACAGAGTTCGCTCGGGTTCGCGCAGGTTTGCCCTGGTAGTTGCACTACCCCCGCCAAACGGGGGTACCACGACGAAACTGATTCTCCGGGTAGTCCCGGTTTGACAGTTCGCCGAAAAATCGATTTAACAGTCCCCGACACCAGTTCACGATTACCGCGCAACATGTTCTTTCGGACATGTCTCCCGGGCACGACCAGCCACGACAGATCATGACGGCTTGTAGTCGTTTGTACTGTCGTCGCTCCGCGAGACTCCCACACGCTCCCAGACACTCCCTCCGGCGCGTCACGGTTAGTAGTTCCACCGCGCGGTTCCGCGTTAGCTGTCGCGTTGTCCACGCGGTTTTGTGTTCGCAGGTGCAGCGAACTATGAGGCGTCGCGCACCGGATCGATTGTCGCCGGCGGACGTCGTCTTGGTCGACCGGTCAGGCTGGCCGGTGACACCCGGATCCGAAGGATCAGCCTCGCGGAGACGGCAGGGGGATGACTTGGGCCAGGGCGCCCGTGTCGGTCGCGTCGGAACGGTCGCAGTCGTGGTGGACCAGCATGGCCTCGACGATGTTGATCACGTCCTGCACGGCCTCGTTGTGGGCGTTGGCCTGGCGCAGGTCGGCCAGGTGCCCGCGGATCTCGGTGACGCTGAAGGGACCGTCGTCGCGGGGTCCGACCTCGACGGGGGTGTCCATGCGGGCCTCCGGGGACGCGTACGGGGTGCTTCCCGATCATCCAGGAAGCACCCCGCCGTGGTGTGCCGGCGCGCCGTCGCGTGGTCAGGCTTGCCGCAGCTCGTCCTCGTAGAGGTCGCTGAACTGCTTGGCGGTGTCGCGGCCGGCGGCCTTGGTGACGTCGCGGGTGACTTCGATCGCGAGGCGTCCGGCGTCGGAGACGGCCTTGGGCTTCTGGGCGGGGTCGGCGTTGCGGGCCTTGGCGAGGGCTTCGCGGAGTTCGGCGGGTCCGGGCTTGGCCATGGTGGTCTTCTCCTGCTGGTCGGTGTGGCGGTCGGTCGGTGCCGGGCGGGGACCTCGGGTGGCGCTACGACCAGGGGTCGGCCTTGGCGCGGGCGACCTGCTGGTGGACGAACGCGCGGACCCGGGCCAGCGTGGTGGCCTTGTCGGTGCCGTCCCACAGGGCTTCGGGCTCGTGCGGGGCGCTGGTGGCCAGGTGGTCCAGCTCGCCGACGTCGCGGTCGTCGAGGTGCCAGGTCATCTGCCCGCTGTCGGCGTCGAGGACCAGCACGGTGGTGCGCCGCGGGTCGGCCGACGGGTCGGTGTCGACGGTGAGCACCGCGCTGGACAGGTCGGGGTGGGTGCTCAGCGCGGCCAGCAGCAGCGCCCGCTCCTCGTAGCCGGCGCGGTCGGCGTCGTTGAGCGTGGCGTCGATCAGGTGCCGCAGCGTCTCGCCCAGCTCGCGGCGCAGCTCGGCGATCGTGGCGTTCGGCCGGGTGGCGACGAGGTGGTCGAGCACCTGCGCCAGGTCGCAGTGCAGCGCGGTGCGCGGGGTGGGCGGCGCGGCGGGCCGGTTCGGTGTGGACACGGTGTTCTCCGTTCGGGGCGGCCCGACCGCGCGTGGGCGGTCGGGCCGGTGAACACGGGCTACTCGTAGAGGTCGCCGGCCAACTGGTCGGCGGTGACGCCGTCGGCGATCCGTCGGCCCTCGGCCACCTCGGCGGGGTCGGGTGTGCCGGGTGCCGGGGTCGGGGTGGTCACGGGCGGGCGGGCCGCAGCTCGCGGCCGGAGGCGGTCAGGTGCTCCCAGGTGCGGGGGCGCTGGCTGGGCGGCGGGGAGCCGTCGGCCATCCGCACCGGCGTGACCGGGCCGAAGGGCCGGGGCTGGTCGAAGGTGTCGCCGCTGCGGACGTCGACCAGGTCGCGCACGTGCCCGCCGCTCACTGCACGGTCCACTCGGCGTCGTCGGCCGTGGTGAGCCAGTTGCGGGTCGTGCCGACCGTGTCCGGGTCGTGGACCTCGACCGATCCGCGCTGGAACTGCACCGCCGACCTGCCCTGCTGGTCGCCCAGCGGCCCGCCGGGGTGGACGCGGCGGACCATGCCGCTGCGGCCGCCGTCCGGGGTCGTCACCCGGTCCCCGGTGCTCAACTCCGTGGTTTTCCTGGTACTCATGTCCCTGCTCCTCGTGAGGGGAGAAGGACCCCGCCCGATCCGGCCAAGGAAGCCGGGCGGGGTCCGCCAACAACCCCGAAATTACGGGGTTCAACCCCGAAAAAACAGGGTTTAACCCTAGTCGGATCGGGTGATGTCAACGCCCTGCCCGGACACGCGACAGCCCCGACCCGGGCGGGTCGGGGCTGCGGAGGGTTCAGCCGGGTTCCCCGGCGCGGACAAGGGCGTCAGGACGCGGGGAACACCCCGTCCCGGATGAGGCGCTCGCGCCACTGCCGCACCACCGACGGCGGCGGGACGACCGGCTCTCCGGCCAACAGCAGTTTCACCAGTTCCTGCAACGCCTTGGGCAAGGCGTCCTTCGCGACGCGGGCGCGGTCGGGGCGACCGTCGGTCACGGCGAGCGCGACCGCCGCGTGGTCCAACGTCACCTCGATCGGGATCCGGGCGTCGTAGACCCACACGCCGTCATCGCGTTGGCGCTTCGCCTGCGGGCGCACCGACGGCATCGCACTCCTCTGCTTCAGAATCAAGGTCGAACCCGGATAATCCGGTATCGAACCCCGGTTCGGCAAGGACGGCGCGGGCCGATTCGACCGGACGTGACGCCGGGGATGAGCACTGGCGGGTCCAGGCGCGACCGCGGTGGTTTCACGCGCGGCAGTGTCGTGCATTCCTCTGGTCGGGCGACACGGCCATGCGGGTTGACCAGCGGTCTTGTCGGCGAATCGCGCCTTGCGACAAGTGCCGCACAGCGAGGCTGATCGGTCGGACCGATCCGGTCGCGCCGCTCGGCGACCCACACCGGCCAGTGGTCGCTGTGACACTCGGTGTGATCGGCGCGGCGCTTACGGTCGGCAGCAGCACCAGGTATGACGCGAACGGGGGGGCCCCCCTTTTGGCGGGGGGCCCCCGCGGGTAAACCGGCGCGGGCCCCGGGGGGGGGCGCGGGGGGGGCCGGGCGGGCGGGGGCGCGCGGGGGCGCGCGCCCGCGGCGCGGGGGGTGGGGGGGGGGGGGGGGCCGCCGGCGGCCCGCACCGCGTGCGGCCGGCGCAGGGCCCCGTACACCGCGTGCCTGGTGGCGGCGTAGTCCGCCTCGCAGTCGGCGAT
>NZ_JBHYXZ010000055.1:0-10935 GCF_042752395.1 Actinosynnema sp. NPDC059335
CAAGCACCAACGCCTTTTTCAGTGGGGCCGCGGCTTGGTCTTCCCCCCACCGCCAGTGCCCACCCACCACTACCTGCGCCGCGCCCGGGATCCGAACCCCCGGACGCGGCCCTTCGGCTACGCGCGGGGTCAGGCGACCTCCTCCAGCTCGCGCGGCTCGGCGGCCGCCGCCCGGGCGGCCTTGCGGCGGCGGCGCAGCGCCACCACGACGCCGACCACGACCGCGATGCCCATCAGACCCCACATCGCGCCGTTGAACACGGACTCGATGTACTTCGCCGACGCGCCGGCGGCCGAGCCGATGCCGATGTGCAACGCCGACCAGCACACCGCGCCCGCGATCGACGCGGGCAGGAACCGCCGGTACTCGAGCTTGGACGCGCCCGCCGACGCGGGCACCAGGGTCCGCACCACCGGCATGAACCGGGCGAAGAACACCGCCCACGCGCCCCGCCGGCGCAGCAGCGCGCCCGCCTTGTCCCAGTGCTCCTGGCCGAGCCGGCGCACCACCTTGCTGTCGCGCAGCCGGTCGCCGTAGCGGCGGCCCAGGAAGTACCCGATGCTGTCGCCCGCCACCGCGCACACCGACACCACCAGCCACATGACCAGGAAGCGGGGCACGCTGGTGACGGTCGTGGCGGCCAGCAGCAGCGCGCTCTCTCCCGGCGCGATGAAGCCCACCCCGAGCGTGCACTCCGCCAACGTCAACGCGCCCGTCACCGCCAGCACGGCGGGCTGCGGCAGACCGGCGAGCCCTTCCAGTGCGTCGGTCAGCAAAGCCATGGTTCATCCCCCTGTGGATCACGACGAGCACCGGAGTGCAGGCTAGGGGGAGTCCACCGCAAGGCGATCGGCGGGCGCATCGGACCGGAGGCTGACCCGCCGCCAGACCATGGTCGTACGGGTGGCGGGCCGGAAGTCAGGGGTGTGCCCCTCGGGGGCGCGAACCACCCCTCGGGTGCGTGAACCCGCGCCGTCGGCTTTTCGGCGGCCGGGCAACGGCGGTTCTCCGCCGCCGAGCACCGAGGGGCGCGGTCAGCGCCGGTCGAATGCGCCGTTCTTCGCCGTGCCCAGGAAACGGGACCACTGCGCGAAACCGAAGCCCAACTCGCCGCCGGTTCGGTTCTTCGAATCACGCACCCCGACCGCGACCCGGTCGAGCGCGATCTCCACGCACTCCGGACCGCTCGCGGACGTCCGCGTGCTCGTGCGCCACTGGCGTTGCATGGCAGGTCACCTCGAATTCAGGCCCAGCTCGCGCGCGACGCGCCCGATCAGCGCGGACGAGGCGGCCGGGTCGAGCGATTCGGCGCTGAGCCGTGCGAACAGGTCGGAATACCGGGCGACGTCCGAGGGCTGTTCCACGTAGACGTCGCCGCGGGGGCTTTCGAGGTACACCACGGCCGGATCCGATTCCCCGGGAAAGGCCAGGATCACGAACGGGCCGTCCATCGCGGCGTGCGCGCCCGCCGCGAAAGAGGCCACCTGGAGGGTGATGTTCGGCCGCTTCCCGGCCTCGTGGAGCCGCCGCAACTGCTCGGCCATCACATCCCGCCCGCCGACCAGCCGCCGGATGGCCGCCTCGTCGACGACGACGTGCAGCCGCAGCGGGTCGTCCGCCAGCAGCAACGCCTGGCGCGCCTGCCGCAGCCGCACCCGCCGGTCCACCTCCGCGGGCGCGGCGGCCGGCAGCACGGCGCGGATCAGCGCCCTCGTGTACGCCTCGCTCTGGAGCAGACCGGGCACCATCAGCCCCTGGTAGCCGCGCACCGACTCGGCGTCCGCCTCGAACCCGACGTACCGGCCGGGCGCGATGTCGCCGAACTCGTCCCACCACGCCCGCCGCCGCGCGTCCCGCGCCAGCTGCACCAGCTCGTCCAGCGTGTCCCGGTCCGCGCCGTAGGCGGCGAGCATGTCGCGGACGTCGCGCGGGGTGACGCCGACGCGGCCCGTCTCGATGCGGCTGATCTTGGAGGCGGAGCACTCCAGCCGGGCGGCGACGTCCTCGATGGTGAGGTCGGCCGCCTCGCGCAGCCTGCGCAGCTCGCCGACCAGCCGACGCTTGCGCAGCGTCGGGCTGCTGCCCCGTGGCATCCGGACACCTCCGTCGACGGCCCCCGTCCACAGGGCCGCAGCCCAGTCTGTGGCCGGTGGCCTGCCGAGCAAAGGGAGGTCATCCATTCGTGTGTTGCAACTTGCAGAGCGCCGGACGCGGTCCCAGGCTGCGAGGCAGCACCCGCCCCAGGGAAGGAGCGCTGAAGGTGTCCACCACCGTCTTCAGCCAGCTCGACCGATCCCTCCACGAGCACCTGGCCGCGCTGGTCCGCCTGGCGGCGACCGGGGACGACGGGACGGCGGTCGAACTCGCCCGCCGCGAGCTGCCCCGCGTGGTCGCGGCGGTCAGGGCGCTGTTGGACGAGCACACCCCCGACGAGCACGGCCGCTGCCCGACGTGCCGCACCCGCCGGTGGAGCCGCCGCCTGCCCTCGCCGTGCCGGGCGTACCTCGCCGCCCAGCTGGCGCTGACCGTGACCGACGACGAGCCGTCCGGCGAGCACCGCCACCTGCGCAGCGCCGGGTAGGCGACCGCCGACGACCCGCGCGACCGAGCACCCACCGGCGCGCCCGACCCCACCGCCCGGACCCGAAGCGCCACCGACCCCGCCCCGACCGGGGCCGGTGCCGCGGTGAATGGCCGCCGCTCACGCCGACGGCGGCTCGGTCGCTGGGAAGTCGGCCTTCCGCGCCGATTTCCCGGCGACCGGACCACGCGGTCGCCGGGACGGACCACGGCCACCGAGACGCCCACCGCTCCAGGCCGACGGACCCGGCAACCAGACCGGCCGGGCGCTCGACGCCCCCGGCTCCGGGCCGGACCACGCGGCCACCGAGACCGGTCCCGAGCGCTCGGACGCCCGCCCGCTCCAAGGCCGGACCACGCGATCGCCGAGACCCGCCCCGCGTGCTCGGCACCCACCGACTCCGGACCGGGCCACGCGGCCACCGGCCCCGGGTGCTCAGACGCGCACCGGCTCCAGGCCGTCGCGCTCGGGGTCGACCAGGTAGACCCGCGCGGCCGAGATGTCGAAGTACATGCCGACCAGCCGCAGCGAGCCCGCCGCGACGGCCTCCCGCACGCTCGGGTACGTCATCAGGTTGTCCAGCTGCTGCGCCACGTTGGCCACCGCCAGCCGCTCCACCACCGGCAGGTCGGACTCCGCCGCGTGGAACCGGATCAGGCTCGGCTCCACCGCCTTCAGCCACGCGTGCAGCTGCGAGCCGGGCCGGGTGGAACCGTGCACGACCGCCTTCATCGCGCCGCAGTCGGAGTGGCCGCACACGGCGATGGTCTCGACCGCCAGCCCCTCCACCGCGAACTCGATCGCCGCGCCGACGGAGTCGTCGCCGTCCACCGGCACCAGGTTGCCGATGTTGCGCACGCAGAACAGGTCGCCCGGCCCGCTCGTGGTGATGAGGTTGGGCACCACGCGGGAGTCGGCGCAGGTGATGAACAGCTGCCGCGGGCGCTGCCCCTGCGCGGCCAGCTCCGCCAGGAACGGGCGCACCAGCGGCGCGGTGGTGCGCTCGAACTCGCGCATGCCCTGCATCATCGGGTCGGCGTCCGCGCGCGGCCGGGGCAGGGTGACGGTGCGGTGGCGCTGCCAGTGCGACCACGGCGCGAACCACCGCGGCAGCGGCGACAGCGGTGTCTTGCGCAGCGCGGGGATGCCGCGGGTGGCCTTGCTGAACCAGGTGTCGTGCACCTCGTCCACCTCGACGTGGCCGCCCAGCCGCTCGTACCCGACGCGCCAGTCGTCGATCGCCTCGAACGCGCCGTGGTCGAGGAAGTCGATGTGCAGCTCCAGCACCACGCGCTGGCCCAGCGGGATCGCGCGCAACCCGCGCACCAGCCGCCCGACGCCGAGGAACACCAGCGAGCCGCGGATGACCACGCGCCAGCCGTCCGGCTCCTGGTCGATGCGCACCGAGGACCGGCTCAGCCGGTACAGCGACCGCAGCGCCGCCGCCGCGACGCCCAGCAGGACCCCTTCCAGCAGGCCGAGCGCCACCACGCCCAGCGCGGTGACCGCGTACGCGGAGAACTCCCCGTGCCGCCACAGCGCGCGCATCCGGCGCACGCTCACCAGCCGCGCGCCCACCACCAGCAGCACGCCGGCCAGCGCGGCCAGCGGGATCAGCTCCAGCACCGAGCCGAGCGCGAGCACGAACACCGCGATCCACACGCCGTGCAGCACGGTCGACGCGCGGGTGCGCGCGCCCGCGGCCACGTTGGTGGAGCTGCGGACGATCACGCCGGTGACCGGCATGCCGCCCAGCGCGCCCGCGACCGCGTTGGCCGTGCCCTGGGCGATCAGCTCGCGGTCGAGGTCGGCGCGCGGCCCGTCGTGCAGCTTGTCGACGGCGACCGCGGACAGCATCGACTCGACGCTGGCCACCACCGCCACGGTCAGCACCGCGAACACCACCGCGCCGAAGCTGCCCGACGGCATCTGCGGCAGCACCACCTGCGAGAACGGGTCGTCGGGCAGGTCCACCCTGGCCACGTCGAAGCCCATCGTGGCCAGCGTCGCCACCAGCACCGCCACCAGCGGCGCGGGCACCACGGAGGCGCGCGGCACGCGCGGCCACAGCACCAGCGCGAGCACGGCGAGCAGGCCGACCAGCAGCGCCGACCACCGCACGTCGGTGGTGACCAGCTTGCCGAGGTTGTCGAAGACCGAGGTGGCGGCCGTGCCGCCGAGGACGACGGCGAGCTGGCCGATCGCGATGCTCACGCCGATGCCGGCGAGCATGCCGTGCACCACGGCGGGCGACAGGGACAGCGCGATCCGGCCGAGCCGGCTCAGGCCGAACACGACCTGCACGGCGCCCGCGGCGAGGGTGATGCCCGCGGTGGCGGCCCAGCCGAACTCGGCGATGACGCTCGCGGTGATCACGACCATGCCCGCGGCGGGACCGCTGACCTGCAACGGCGCGCCGGACAGCGCGCCCGCGACGACGCCGCCGACGACGGCGGAGATCAGCCCGGCCATGAGCGGCGCGCCGGTCGCGGCGGCGATGCCCAGGGAGAGCGGCACGGCGATCAGGAACACCACGACGGACGCGGGCAGGTCGTGGCGCAGCACGGTGGCCAGGCCGCCCGGTGGGCCGGCCGTGGTGTGCTCGCCGGCGTGGGACTTGTTGGGGCGCGGCCGGTTCATGGCGCGGTCCTCTCGGGAGGGTAGGGGGCAACGCCCCGCGGGCGCGCGGGGTGTCGTCGGGGAGCGCGACGCCTACGACCGGGCTAAGGGCGGCAGCGGGTGCGGCCAGGAGGCGTAGGGTCCGGCGAATCGGAACCCGGCCCCGGCGCGGTGGTGAGGGGTAGCCACGGTGGCACCTCCGTGTCGGCACAGGGGACGTGTCGGCACAGCCCGCGTCGCACAGGTCGCGTCCACTCCATGATGACGAGGAACCGGGCGAACTGACAGCCGATCCACCCGGTCGTGTTGATCAGGAGTGCGTCGTCACCGCTGGTGACGGAGCTACCGGCCGACGGCCGCGTCGGCGCGGCGCACCGCGAACGCGCCCGCGCCGAGTCCGATGAGGACGGCCGCGACCTGGCCGACGACCGGGAACTCGGGCACCGCGCCGTACCACTCGGCGCCCGCCAGCGGGAACGCCACGAGCAGCGCCGGCCACGGCACGCGCACCACCACTGGTCCCAACACGGTGATGGCGCCGGCTGCGGTGAACGCCACGTAACCGACGCCGACGTCCACCACGTCGGTCAGGTCGGTCCGATAAACACCCGAAGAGATGACGGCGGCCGTCACGAGCGTCGCGCCGACGTGGCCCGCGACGGCCACCGCCGCCGCGCGCCACGGCCCGACCTCGCGCTCCAGCACGCCCAGGCACACCGCCACGCCGACCACGGCCAGCGCGGTCGGCGCCAGGCCGTCGCCCTCCGGGTCGAGCACGAAAGCGCTGCCCAGCAGGGCGTTGACGGGGTGGTGGGCGAGGTTCGCGGCGTTGGTGCTCAACGACTCCCGCACCTGCGCCGACACCCCGTCGGCGAACACGAACCGCATCAGCAGCGCGAGCCCCGCCACGGCCGACAGGTAGCCGGCCGTGACGGGGTGACGCCGGAACCGATCACGCACGCGGCCATGATCGGGCCGGTGGTCTCAGGCGTCCACTTGGGACCTGTCACCCGACCAGAGGGTGTGGAAGCTGCCCTCGCGGTCGGTGCGGCGGTAGGTGTGCGCGCCGAAGAAGTCGCGCAGCCCCTGGATCAGCGATGCGGGCAGCCGCTCGGACCGCAGCCCGTCGTAGTACGCCAGCGCGGACACGAAACCGGGCGCCGGCACGCCGGAGGTCACCGCCTTCACCACGACCCGCCGCCACGCCGCCTCGGCCGAGCGGACGGCGTCGCGGAAGTAGTCGTCCACGAGCAGCGAGGCCAGCTCCGGGTCCTTGTCGTACGCCTCGCGGATGCGGTCGAGGAACCGGGCCCGGATGATGCAGCCGCCGCGCCAGATCGTGGCCATCGCGCCCAGGTCGAGGTCCCAGCCGTACTCGGCGCTCGCCGCGCGCATCTGGTCGAAGCCCTGCGCGTACGCCACGACCTTGGACGCGTACAGCGCCTGCCGCACGTCCTCCACCAGCGAGTCCGCCGTGCCGCCGACGATCTCGGCCGGCCCGAACGCCTGCCGCACGGCCTGCCGCTGCGCCGCCCGACCGGACAGCGACCGCGCGAACACCGCCTCGGCGATGCCGGTCACGGGCACGCCCAGCTCCAGCGCCTCCTGCACGGTCCAGCGGCCGGTGCCCTTCTGCTCCGCCTCGTCCGCGATCACGTCCACCAGCGCGGCGCCGGTCTCGGCGTCGGTGTGGCCGAGCACCTCGGCGGTGATCTCCACCAGGTAGGACTCCAGGTCGCCGGTGTTCCAGCCGCGGAACACCTCGGCGACCTCGGCGGGGGCCAGGCCGCCGACCCGGTGCAGCAGGTCGTACGCCTCGGCGATGAGCTGCATGTCGGCGTACTCGATGCCGTTGTGCACCATCTTCACGAAGTGCCCGGCGCCGTCCGGCCCCACGTGGACGCAGCACGGCACGCCGTCGACCTTGGCCGCGATGTCCTCCAGCACCGGGCCGAGGTGCCGGTAGGACTCAGCCGAGCCGCCCGGCATGATCGACGGGCCGTTGAGCGCGCCCTCCTCGCCGCCGGAGATGCCGGCGCCGACGAAGTGCAGCCCGGCCTCCTTCAGCGCGGCCTCGCGGCGGCGGGTGTCGGCGTAGTGGGCGTTGCCGCCGTCGATCACCATGTCGCCGGGCTCCAGCAGGGGCGCCAGCTCGTCGATGACGGCGTCGGTGGGCGCGCCCGCCTTGACCATGATGATGATCTGGCGCGGCGTCTGGAGGCTCGCGACCAGTTCTTCCAGCGTCTCGGCCGGCACGAAGTCGCCTTCGTGGCCGTGGTCGGCGATCAGCGCTTTGGTGCGGGCGTGGCTGCGGTTGTGCACGGCGACGCGGTAGCCGTGCCGGGCGAGGTTGCGCGCCAGGTTGCTGCCCATGACGGCGAGCCCGGTGACGGCGATCCGCGCGGGTGCCTCGGAGGTGGTCATCTGCACAGCGTGCCGAAATCCGCGCCCGCGCGCACCTGTCCGACACCCCTGATCATGGAATGCCACGACCGGCCGCCCGCCCTGTAACATCCTGAAACAACGACGGGACGGGGGCGCGGATGGCCAGGGCGACGGTGCGGGACGTGGCACGGGCGACCGGGCTATCCATCGCCACCGTGTCGCGGGTGCTCAACGGCCAGGCCAACGTCGCCGAGCACACCCGCGAGCTGGTGCTGCGGACCGTGGCCGGGCTGGGCGCGGAGGCGCCGCGGGCGCGGGCGGCGAAGCCCGCCGGTTCGGTCTACGTGCGCTGCCCGTACCTGCTCACCGACTACTTCGGGCTCATCGTGTCCAGCGTCGCCGAGACGTTGGCGCTGCACGGGCGACAGGTCGTGCTGAGCGCGGGCGTGTCGGCGCAGCGCGCGTCGGTGCTGCCGGGCCTGGCGACCCGGTCGGACGTGGCCGGGGCGATCCTGATCCTGCCGCCGGAGCCCGCCGCGGAGCTGGTCCGGCTGCGGGACCGCCGCTTCCCGTTCGTGGTGGTCGACCCGCGCACCGAGCTGCCGCGCGACGTGGCGTCGGTGTCGGCGGCGCACTTCGCGGGCGCGCGCCGGCTGATGGCGCACCTGGTCGAGCTGGGGCACCGGCGGATCGGGATCGTCGGCGGCCCCCGCGACTGGCAGGCGAGCGACGGCCGGCTCGCCGGGTACGCGGCGGCGTTGTCCGACGTGGGCGTGCTGCCGTCGGCGGAGCTGCTGCGGCACGTGGACGAGCCGACCGAGGAGACCGGCCACCGGGCCGCGCGCGAGCTGCTGGGGCTCGCGGACCGGCCGACGGCGCTGGTCGCGTTCAACGACAAGATGGCGGTGGGCGCGTTGCGGGCGGCCGGCGAGCTGGGGCTGGACGTGCCGGGCGACGTGTCGGTGGCGGGGTTCGACGACCTGGACCTCAGCCGCGCCACCCGGCCGGGGCTGACCACGGTGCGGCAGCCGTTGCAGGAGATGGGCCGGATGGCCGTGACCCTGCTGACGCGGTTGCTCGACCGGCACGAGCTGGAGGCGCTGCACGTGGAGCTGGCCACGGAACTGGTGGTCAGGGCCTCGACCGGCCCCCGCCGCGGCGCCTGACGACCGCGGCTTTTCACGGTAATTACCGGACTCCCGGCGCGACCTTGACACGGTGTTCGGCAGGCTTGTTTCCTCTTCCGTGCGGACAAGTTCCACAGATGTTCCAGTTTGTTACAGGCCGCCGAGGACCCTGCCTGATCCACAACGTCGTGAAAGGAGTCCGGGGTGCCCTCTTCCCACCGTCGGGCTTTCATCAGCGCCGGCACCGCGTTGATCACCGTCGCCGCCGCCCTCGCCGCCTCGCAACCCGCGGCCGCGGCCGGCGAGGCGGTCAACGTCTACCTGACCACCACCTCCGACAGCGGCGGGCGCGTGGTCACGCGCGGCCTCCAGCAGCAGTCGCCGATCGCGTTCGGCTCCAACGGGGGCAGCGCGACCCACACCATCACGGTGAACGAGGGCACCACCTACCAGCAGTTCGAGGGTGGCGGCGCGTCGATCACCGACACCACGGCGTACCTGCTGCGCGGCGGTCCCGTCTCGGCCGCCACGCGGGACGCCGTCATGCGCAGGCTGTTCCACCCGGTCGACGGGATCGGCCTGTCGTTCGTGCGCAACCCGATCGGCGCGTCCGATCTGTCGCGGCCGGGCAACGTCTCGCTCGACGACACCTGCTGCGACCTCAACGACTGGGGCGCGAACGGCTACGACACCAACGTGCGGCTGCTGACGCAGCAGGCCAAGCAGCTCAACCCGCAGCTGCGGGTCAAGGGCGTGCCGTGGAGCGCGCCGGGCTGGATGAAGGACAACGGCCGCATGGACCAGATGGGCTGGCTCAAGTGGGAGTACGCCCCCATGTACGCCCAGTACTTCGTGAAGTACGTGCAGAGCTACCAGGCGGCGGGCATCCCGGTCGACTACGTGTCGGTGCAGAACGAGCCCAACTGCTGCCAGGCGTCCAACCCGACCGCGATGAACTACCCCGGCATGAGCTGGAACCCGTCCGGCCTGGTCGAGTTCACCAAGAACAACCTGTACCCGGCGTTCCGCGCGGCGGGCATCACCACCAAGGTGCTGGTGCACGACTGGAACTACGGCGACTACGCCAACTTCGGCTCCGGCGTGCTCAACGACGCCGGCGTGCGCAACGACCCGCTGTTCGGCGGCATCGCGTGGCACGGCTACTTCGGCGACCCCGCCGTCGGCACGCAGGTGCGCAACCAGTACCCGAACGTGAAGCAGTTCAGCACCGAGCACTCCGGCGGCACGTGGATCGCCAACCAGCACAACGAGGACATGGCCGACATCGTCAACTACGCCCGCAACTGGAGCTCCAGCCTGGTCAAGTGGAGCCTCGCGCTCAACCAGGACATGGGGCCCCACAACGGCGGCTGCGGCACGTGCACCGGCCTGATCACCGTGCAGGAGGGCGGCTCCCGGGCCGGCCAGGTCGACTACACCATCGAGTACTACACGACCGGTCACCTGACGAAGTTCGTCAAGCCGGGCGCGTACCGGATCGACTCGACGGCCAACGGCACGGTGCAGAACGTGGCCTACCGCAACCCGGACGGCTCCAAGGCCCTGATCGCGCACAACGGCGGCACGTCGGCGCAGTCGATCCGGGTCAACTGGGGCAACCAGTCGTTCACCTACACCCTGCCCGCCCGCACCTCGGCGACGTTCACCTGGCAGGGCACGCCCGGTTCCGGCAACCCCGGCGGCGGCGGCGCGATCACCGGCCTGGCCGGGAAGTGCATCGACGTCGCGGGCGCGAGCAGCGCGGACGGCGCCGCCGTGCAGCTCTACACGTGCAACGGCACCGCGGCGCAGCAGTGGTCGCGGCCGGGTGACGGCACGGTGCGCGCGCTGGGCAAGTGCCTCGACATCAAGGACCGGGGCACCGCCGACGGCACGCAGTTGCAGCTGTGGAGCTGCGCGGGCGGCGCGAACCAGCAGTGGACCTACACCTCGGGCCGCGACCTGGTGAACCCGGCGACCGGCAAGTGCGTGGACGTCACCGGCAACAACAGCGCGGACGGCACCAGGCTCCAGATCTGGACGTGCACGGGCGCGGCGAACCAGAAGTGGACCGTCGCCTGACCGACCCCGCCACGTCGCGCACCCGGCCCGCCGCTGCTCGACCAACGGCGGGCCGGTACCGCGGAGCGCGCCCGCGCCCCCCCAACCCCCCCCGGGGCCGCGCCAAACCCGTGGGGGGGGGGGGGCGACCCCCCCCCCCC